>NZ_JPIM01000110.1 GCF_000735195.1 Chloroflexus sp. MS-G | reverse complement strand
GCGGGCGGCTGGAAACGCCGCCTCTACGTTCTCCCCACTTCCCGCAGGCAGCTTGAAAAGCTGCCTCTACGTTCTATACACTTCCCGCAGGCAGCTTGAAAAGCTGCCTCTACGTTCTATACACTTCCCGCAGGCGGCTTGGAAACCCGCCTCTACGTTCTCCCCACTTCCCGCAGGCAGCTTGAAAAGCCGCCTCTACGTTCTATACACTTCCCGCGGGCGGTTGGGAAAGCCGCCTCTACGTTCTACCTCCTGCTCGCAGGTGGCTTGGAACGCCGCCTCTACGTTCTACCTCCTGCTCGCGGGTGGCTGGGAACGCCGCCTCTACATCTTCTCCACTCGATATATGACGCTTCTAGACCATTAGACCAGTTTCATTCATCAACCGAAATGCTATGGAAATACCGGCGGCGTATAATGAACATCACCATCAAACGAGGAGACGGGCTATGACAACCAACCTACAGCTACCACCCGACGAGATCAATCAACCCATTGCGATTGCCAAAATCCTTGTGCACCAGAGATTTACAGAGAGACCATTGCTTCATAGCGCATGAGGCCTCGGCCAGCCTGCAACATTCTGATTGGCCTTGCCCGCTGCTCCTCAATGAAAGGGCACAATTATGCGGATGACTTCACCAATTCAGCGCTTGACGCTTACCTACATTGTCAGTTTTGTGCTGATTTTAGGCTTAGTGATCAGTGGGTATTGGTTACTGGTCACGTTTTCATCCCGCCTAGCCCAAAATGACGCACTCCTCGAAGTGACTCATCAACAACAAATTCGGGCACAGCAAGTGGTGCTGATCGCAAATGAATTGGTACTCTTTGCCGATGCACAACAGGCCACCGCGTTACGCGCCGAGTTACGCACGCTGCGTAGTGACATCCAGCGCACCCACCGGCAGATGCTTGCAACTTCATCATCCCCCTCAATCAAGCAGATCACCCCTACCCTCGAGCGATTTTTGCAGTATGTCACCCAATTCATCGAAACACCGTCTCAGCAGCTCAACCGCGATAATCTCGATCTACGTGCGATGCAAACGAATCTTGCCGCCTTACAGAGTGATCTGAATGCTATCAGCAACCTACTGCTAACCGAAAGCCAGCGCCTGCGCGATCAAATTGCGCTGATTCAATCGAGTATCTTAGCCATCATTATGCTGTTAGTGATTGGCAGTGGCGTGTTCGTTTTACGACCTTTTACCCGCCGTGCTCGCCGTGAAGCCGAACAGTTGCAGATGCTTTCGCTGGTCGCCCGTTTTACCGATAACGCAGTCATTATTACTGATCGAGAAGGGCATATCGAGTGGGTCAATGAAGGCTTTACCCGTATCTCTGGCTACACCTTAGATGAAGTCGTTGGTCGTAAGCCCGGTCACTTTTTACAAGGCCCTGAGACCGATCCAGAGACGGTCAAACTGATGAGCCAGGCTATTCACAACGGCGAGTCGATCCAGACCGAAATTGTTAACTATACCAAAGATGGCCGCCCGTACTGGCTGGCGATTAACATCTCACCAGTGTACGATCATCAGCATAACCTGATTCGCTTTATCGCTATTGAATCCGACATCACGCATCAGAAAGAGATGGAGCGAATGCTCCGCGCCGCCCTCAAAGAGAGCCGCGATGTTATGAATGCTCTCGATCAGTCGGCAATCCTTTCTATCGCCGATCCAGAAGGGCGTATTTTGGAAGTGAATGAACGCTTTTGTACGATCACCGGTTATAGCGCCGATGAGTTGATCGGCCAGGATCACCGCATTTTCAAGTCGGGGGTTCACCCACCAGAGTTTTTTGCCGATCTCTGGCAGACGATCAAAGCCGGTCGGATTTGGCGAAATGAAATCTGCAACCGGGCCAAAGATGGTCATCTCTTCTGGGTTGATACAACAATTGTCCCGTTTGTCGGCGAGGATGGCCAGCCCGAACGCTATCTGGCTGTGCGCTTCGACATTACCGCCCGTAAGAAGAGTGAAGAACAGTTACGGGCCAGTGAAACGCGCTACCGTTCAGTGATCACTGCGATGAGCGAGGGTATCGTGGTGATGAATAAATCTGGCATCATCGAGACCTGCAATGCCAGTGCTGAACGCATTCTTGGTCTGAGCTATGATCAGTTGATCGGTCGTACCAGCTTCGATCCGAGGTGGCAGGCAATCCGTGAAGATGGTAGCCCCTTCCCCGGTGAAGAACATCCGATTATGGTGTCACTGACCACCGGACAGCCGCAACAAGATGTTATTATGGGCATTTACAAGCCAGATGGCGATCTGACCTGGATATCAATCAACTCTCAGCCACTCTGCGATGATCACGGTCAGGTATACGCTGCGGTAGCCAGTTTCCACGACATTACCGCCCGTCGCAATGCCGAACGTGAACTCCGCTTTCAGAAGACCCTCCTCGAATGTCAGACTGAAGCCTCACCCGATGGAGTGCTGGTGGTTTCACCTGACCGACGTTGGCTGTACGCCAATCGGCGTTTTCTGGAAATGTGGCATCTTACCGAGCTGCCGGTGCATGCAACAACGTGTGCAGTCAGTATGGAGAAAATGCTGGCCCAGGTTTGCGAACCAGAACGAGTACGGAATGAGATTGAAGAACTCTATGCGAATCCCCAACTGACGGGCAAAGCTGAAATTGAATTGAAAGACGGTCGTACCTTCGAACGCTACAGTGCACCGGTCATCAGCGCCGAAGGCGAGTATTACGGCCGCGTCTGGTTCTTCCGCGATGTCACCGAACGGCGGGCTATCGAACGAATGAAGAATGAGTTTGTCGCTGTGGTTTCACATGAACTGCGCACGCCGCTCACCTCGATCCGAGGTTCACTTGGCTTACTAGCTGGTGGTGTGGTCGGTGAATTACCACCACGGGCAGCATCGATGATCGATATTGCCCTGAAAAACAGTGAGCGGCTGATACGTCTGATCAACGATATTCTTGATATTGAGAAGATCGAATCGGGCAAGATGGTCTTTAAGTTTCAACCCATTGTGCTCGACGAGTTGCTCAGACAAACCATTGAAGCCAACCGTGGTTTTGCCCAGCAGTATGATGTAACGCTCGAACTCACTGCGACCCTGCCCGGTGTGCAGGTCTATGCCGATCCCGACCGTATCACGCAGGTCTTTACCAACCTTATCTCCAACGCAATCAAATTCTCGCCTCCTGGCGGCAAGGTCGAAATTGCCATTGGCCGAGAACCGCATGGCCGACTGCGCGTTACAGTCACCGACTACGGGCCAGGCATACCCGTTGAATTCCGCAGTCGTATCTTCCAGAAGTTCGTCCAGGCCGACTCGTCAAATACCCGCCAGCAGGGTGGTACCGGGCTGGGATTGAGCATCAGCCGCGCAATTGTTGAGCGTCACGGCGGACAGATCGGCTTCGTGACCGCAACCGGTGTGGGAACAACATTTTATGTCGATCTCGCCGAATATCGTCCGCATACAGCTACCATATCACTTCCACCGGCCCAATCGCATGCACCCCGCATCCTGATCTGCGAGGATGATCCCGATATTGCCGCCCTGCTCGCGCTGATCTTACAACAGGCTGGCTATGCAACCGATGTCGCCTATTCGCTTGCTGAAGCTCGTAATCTCCTCAATCAGCACGAGTACCGTGCACTTACGCTCGACCTGATCTGGCCCAACGAAGATAGCAGAGCATTCATCCGTGAGATTCGTCAACAATCACATACCCGCCATCTGCCAATTGTTGTGGTATCGGCACGCGCCGGTGAAGAACAAATGCTGAACAACGCTGATGGAGATGTGGTAGACTGGTTATCAAAACCAATCGATCAACAACGACTACTAACCGCCTTACGGCGGGCAGTACAACGCACCAGAGCTACCCGACCACATATTCTGCATGTCGAAGATGATGGCGATGTAGCGGCAATTATTGGTCTCTTGCTCGATGAGATCGCTGATGTAACGACGGCCTCGACGATCAGCGAGGCACAAACATTGTTGAAAGAACAGTCATTTGATCTGGTGATTCTCGATCAGATTTTACCCGATGGCAACGGGATCGAACTCTTACCACTGATTGAGCAACAGCAACCACCGCTGCCGATTATTCTCTTCTCAGTCCGTGATCTAGAACCAGAGATCGCCAGTCGCGTTGCCGTAACCATGGTCAAATCACGAACCACCAATACTGAACTGATCACCGCTGTCAGCCGTTTGCTTGATCAGACACCAAAAACGATAAAGGAGGAATCGTTGTGACGTCCCTACAGAAGATACTCTTTGTCGAGGATGATCCCGATATTCAGATGGTTGCCCAACTGGCCCTGGAAGCGGTCGGTGGCTATACTGTTCAGATGTGCAGTTCGGGTAAAGAAGCGTTGGCCGTTGCTGAACAATTTGCCCCTGACCTGATCTTGCTCGATGTGATGATGCCAGGTATGGATGGACCAACCACGTTGATCGAACTACGGAAGAAGCCGTCACTGACCCAGACGCCGGTTGTTTTTATGACCGCTCGTGTTCAGCGTCACGAGATCGAACAGTACCTGGCAATGGGAGCGGCTGACGTTATCTCAAAACCTTTTGATCCCATGACTTTATCGGCACAGGTTGCAGACATTTGGGTTAAAGCCCATGAAACCCGATCCTAACGAACAGTTTGCCGCGCTGCGTCAACGCTACGCAGCACAGCTTGCCGAGCGTGTGGCGGCAATTCTTAGCGCCTGGCAACACCTCGAACAGAGCCGGTGGGAAAAGTCGGTTGGGCTGGAAGTCCGCCAACTTGCTCACAAACTGGCCGGGTCGGCTGCCATGTTTGGCTTTGCCGATCTCGGTTCGGTTGCCCGTGAGATTGATCTTGGCTTACAAGCATGGCTGGAACACGATCACCTGCCGGATATAGTTACCCGTCAGCGTCTGGCCCACCAGATCACGCTGTTGCAACGTATGGTGCCTCAGGATCAATCGCACACCGCCGAGGCGCCACCTGCCGAACCTTCTCAGTTATCGGCAACCACATCCTCAGTATCAACAGCAGCACCAGCAGAAGCTGCACCGACCACCACCGCCGTCATGCTAGAGCAAGAGCTGTCTATTCCACGTGAGACCAACAAACTTCCCCGCACCATCATTCTGGTTGAAGATGATCGGGAGTACGCGCATACTCTTGCCGAACAATTACGTCTTTTTAACTACGACATCCATCTGGTGACCGATCTTGAGGGTCTGCCAACGCTGGTGCGGGCAATTAACCCGGCAGCAATTATCATGGATATTGTATTCCCATCAGGTGATCTGTCCGGTATCGAAGCAATTGCTGCGCTTCAGCGCGAGCGCACTGCGCCTGTACCCGTCATCTATATTTCACAACGCGACGATTTTAATGCCCGGCTGGCTGCTGTGCGCAGTGGTGGTCACGCCTACTTTGCCAAACCGGTTGATGCCGGGCAGCTCATTAATGCGCTGGATCGACTGACCGGCAACGAAGAACCGATACCCTTGCGCGTGCTCATTGTTGATGATGACCCCGATTTTGGAAACCGCTGTGTCCGCGAACTCGAAGTAGCGGGCATCCATGCCCGGGCCATCACCGATCCCCGTGAAACGCTCGATCATTTACAGGTATTTCGGCCTGATCTCCTTATTCTCGACATGTATATGCCGATCTGTAGCGGTAAAGAACTAGCCAGCATCATTCGTCAACAAGATCGCTATGTTGGAATGCCCATAGTCTTTCTTTCAGCCGAAACGAATCGAACCCAACAACAAGCAGCGTTATCGCTCGGTGCCGACGATTTTCTCGCTAAGCCAATCACTCCGACAGACCTGGTTGCAGCTATCTCAGCGCGTGCGGTGCGCGCCCGCTATCTCCAACGCTTCCTGCTACGCGATAGTCTGACCGGCTTGCTTAACCATCAGGCAGTTGAAGAAGAGCTAGCGCGTGAATTCGCCCGCGCCGAACGCCTGCAACAGCCACTCTCGATTGCGATCATCGACATTGATCATTTCAAACGGGTCAACGACTCGTATGGGCATCTGATAGGGGATCAGGTGTTACGCAGCTTCGCCCGTCTGTTGCAACAACGTCTGCGCCAGAGCGATTTGATCGGGCGCCACGGCGGTGAAGAGTTTCTGGTTGCTCTACCCAATACCTCGCTGACCGAAGCCCGCACCCTGATCGACAGTCTACGCAGCAGCTTTGCCGCATTACGCCACTACGGGCCAAACGGGATGTTTAACGTGACCTTCAGTGCCGGCATTGCCGGATACCCCCACCATCGGAGTCAAGTCGGGGTGATGCAGGCCGCCGATGCTGCCCTGTACCAGGCCAAACGTGCCGGGCGCAATCGCGTGATCGTTGACGCTCATCGTGACGATGCGCCACCATTCGTTCTTGCTACTGCAAAAGATACCGCAACGACCAAAACCGAAACAGTCTGGCGCGCACTGATCATCAGTTCAAACGGAATTCAACGTCGTCTGTTACGCCAGTCACTCAGCGAACGGGGCTTAATGTACGATATGATCAACGATGTTGAACATGCACTGAAATACAAGTCACCGACTCCCCCTAACCTCATTCTGGTTGATATGAACCAGATTGAAGGGACACACACGGCGAAGCTGGTACAGTTGCGCGAATATTTTACCAATGCGCGCATTGTAACCATTGCACCGGCTACCGCAGAACCACGCGCTGCTACGACTGTGACGTTTGGCGCCGACGACTACCTGCTTGTTCCATTAGCTGCCGGCACGTTACAGGCATTGCTCAATAGACTGGCTGCATCTGAGAGGAGCAATTAAATGAAACCGCCAACTCTCCTGATCGTTGATGATGACGATACCCTGGCCGAGATGCTGGAATTAATGCTGCGTGGTGCCGGCTATGAAGTACGGCGTGCAACCAGTGGGGAAGAGGCGTTACAGCAGATTTACAAGACTCCTCCCGACGCGCTGATTTGTGATGTGCTTTTACCCGGTATCGATGGTTATACGCTGTGCAAGCGGGTGAGGCAGCATCCGCTCACCAAGACATTACCTATTTTGATGCTGACCGCTCAGGGTGATATTAGCGCCAAGATTGCCGGATTCGAGGCGGGTGCGAACGATTATCTGGCCAAACCATTTGAACCACAAGAGCTGGTTTACCGGGTAAAAAATCTGCTGACACGGATCACCAGCGATGCTCCGGCTACGCCATTACCGCGCGGGAAGATTATTACCGTTTTTGGCGCCAAAGGTGGTGTCGGCAAGACGACCATTGCTGTGTCGCTGGCACTGGCACTACGTCTGCGTACCCGTCGTCGGGTTATTATTGTCGATGCCGATCTTACCTTCGGCGATGTGGCCGTTCATCTCAATATTGCTCCGACACGCAGCATCATCGATGTTGTACGCACCAGCGACGAAATCGAGCGCGAAATGATACATCAGGTATTGCTCACCCATCCATCGGGATTACAGGCGCTGCTGGCGCCGCCACGCCCTGAAGAGTCCGAACTGGTCAATGCCGATCACATGACCCGTATTCTCGATTTATTGGCGGTTAGCGCCGATTATGTGGTAGTGGATTGTCAGACAAGCTACGATGATCGCACGCTGTCGATCTTTGACCGCACCGATCATGTTCTCCTGGTAATTACTCCCGAAATAGGCCCCCTGAAAAACACCAGTATGTTTCTCAGTTTAGCCGGTCAACTGGGAATTAATCAACGTGCAATTAGCATCGTCCTGAATCGGTCCAATTCAGGGGTAGGGATTGGAATAAACGAGATCGAGCGGGTATTACGGCGCAAGGTCAACTTTCACGTGATGAGCGGTGGGCAACCGGTCGTGACCGCAGTTAACCGTGGGACACCGCTGATCCTTGAACAACCAAAACATCCGTTCGTTCAACAAATGCTATACATTGCCGATCAATTGATCAAGCAGCTTGAGACGGCCCAGGTGACGCAGCCGACACCACCGACAGGGTAAAGGTTTGAGAACGGAGGATGGCGCGGGAAGAGAGCTAGACAAGAGCCTAGCCGAATACTCGTCGTCACAGTGTAATGGATGAAACTCATGATGGATGGAGCATAAGAGTACGGGCGCAGCAGTGCTGCGCCCGCTTATTTATGATGCTTCAGCCGCTGTCTTCGCCGGAATTTTTAGAGTGCTCAGCTTTAGACGGAGCAACACCGACGAACATCAAGCAATCACGGCACAATAGTACGCTGCGGCTCTGGAGTTGGTGAAGCATCAAGCACAATCTCTTCTGTCGGTAGCACCGTCGGCAGTTCTGTCGGTATCTCCGTCGGCAGTTCTGTCGGTACCTCCGTCGGCAACTCTGTTGGTAGCTCTGTCGGCAACTCTGTCGGTACTTCCGTCGGCAACTCTGTTGGTAGCTCTGTTGGTAGCTCGACAAAGACCGTAGCTGTTGGCGTTGGCAATGACTGTGGCGGCGGTGGCGGTGGAATAAAGATCGGTACGGTTGGCGTATTGGTGACCGGAATTAACTCGTATGGTGTCGCCGTCGGCGATAGGGTCATCGTTGGCGTTGGTGAGGCGATCATCGTCGGTGACGCTGTAGCAAACGACTCAGGTTCAGCCCTAGTCGGTGATAACGATGAAATGGTCACATCAACCGCTATCGTGGCGGTCGGTGCGCCGGCTGAGTTAAGCATTGTGCTGACATACGCAACTCCTCCCAACGCATACCCGATCAGGGCCAGCACTGCTACCGATAGCAGTATGGTATAGATCAGCCGATCACGTGGTGCCAACCCGGCTAACCATACTCGTAAACCACTCGGTGAAGATGAAGGAAGAGGAGAACTTACGACCGTCGGCGACATCCCTGCCGGTTGAAGAGCTGTTGGTGATGTTGTAGGTAATGGCATCCCCGTGTATAATGGGCAACGAACATGATTGGTCGATAAACAATAGCGAACCTGATAATCTGGTTCAAACAGCGGAATCTCTTGCGCCTGTCCGGCTGCATAACAACGATGTTCCGGCGTTGGCGAGGCAAATCGAATCGCTTGATTTTGTTTCAAGCCTAGATATGGGCAGTGTCCTGACGGTTCAACCATAACGGTGACGCTCCTCACAACCGGGTCGCTGCCAATTATACGATCTGGCCGCGAGCATCGTCAAAATATTGTGAACTATGCGAATTGTCGTTCTTTCCGATGTCCACTCAAATATTGTTGCCCTCGAAACCGTATTGGCCGATGCCGGATCATTCGATGCGCTATGGTGTTTAGGTGACACCATAGGGTACGGTCCTGCACCGAATGAATGTGTCGAGCTGATCCGACAACATGCAACCATTACACTCACCGGCAATCACGATCTGGCCTGTCTTGGTAAGATTAGTCTCGACGACTTCAACCCGGATGCACGGCGGGCAAATCTCTGGAACGGGTTACAACTCAAGCCAACCAATCGCGAGTGGTTGCTGCCGCTCCCACCTGCCCTTAGCGTCGATCATCAATACTACCTGGCTCATGGCAGCCCCCGCGAACCAGTCTGGGAATATCTGTTAATGCCCTCGCAAGCATTAGCGAACCTCGAATGGTTCACTGAACCGATTTGCTTTATCGGTCATTCCCACGTTCAATTCGCTTTTCGCTGCTCACGCGATGATCGGCGATGTGAACGGATTGTCCCAGAAGCAGGCAGCCAATTGAACTTTACCGACAACGCACGCTATTTTGTGAATCCGGGGAGTGTCGGTCAACCACGGGATCACGACCCACGAGCGGCATACGCAATTTTTGATACCGAACGGCAAACCCTAACCTTCAAGCGGGTAGCCTACGACATCAAGGAAACCCAGGAACGAATGCGCGATTATGGCTTGCCATCAGCCCTGATATACCGTCTGAGTATAGGGATGTAACGATGTCACTCGAACAGCAATACCGTCAGCGCTTTGCCAGTTCGGCGGTGCTGGCCGAGCGTGCGTATCAGCGTTTCCCAGGTGGCGCGACTCACGATGGCCGTTACGCCGATCCATTTCCCCTCTTCATGGAACGTGCGTATGGGCCGTATAAGTGGGATGTTGATGACAATCGGATGATCGATTACTGGTGCGGCCACGGGGCACTCTTACTCGGACATGGTCATCCTGCTATCGTGGCCGCCATTACCCAACAGGCCCCCGTTTCAACCCATCTCGGCGCTAGCCATCGGCTTGAGTTGGAATGGGCTGATTTGATCGTTGAGCTGATCCCGGCTGCCGAACGTGTCCGCTTTACCGCCTCTGGTAGCGAAGCCACCACGCTCGCGCTCCGCATTGCCCGGGCAGCCACCGGTAAGAACACGCTCATTCGGTTTGCCGGTCATTTCCATGGCTGGCACGATGCGCTCGCCCCAGGTGCTGATCCCGATGACCCCAATCGTGGTGTGTTACCATCAACGCTGGATAGCCTGATCATATTGCCCGCCGATCTCGATCAGGTTGCGGCAACGCTGGCCTCCCGTGATGACGTCGCGGCTGTGATCCTCGAACCTACCGGCGCCTCATACGGTTCCATTCCATTACCAGACGACTTTCTGGTCGGTTTGCGTGAACTTACGCACCGTTACGGTGTGATCATGATTGCCGATGAGGTGGTCACCGGCTTTCGGGTGACACCAGGTGGCGCCTGTGCACGGGCCGGGGTGACACCCGATCTGGTTTGTCTGGCGAAGATCGTGGCCGGTGGATTGCCTGGCGGTGCGCTTGCCGGTCGGGCAGAACTGCTCGACCTTCTCGCTCATGATGAGTGCGGACCACGTGGCCGAATCCGTCAGCAGGGTACGTTTAATGCCAATCCCCTCTCGGCAGCCGCAGGTATTGCTATGCTCCGCGCAGTCGCAACCGGTGAACCCGGTGCAGTTGCCGCTCAACGCGGGACGATGCTCGTTCAGATGCTAAACGAACTCTTTAGATCGTATCGGCTGCGAGGTTGGACAGCCTTTGGTGATGGTTCCATCTTTCACCTTTTCGTTGATCCGACCACCGATCTGACGCCTGGTGAGATTCCACGCAATATGCCACTCGCTACCCTCAAACGGGGTGGCGATCCACGATTACTGCGCCTATTGCGTATGGCTCTTCACCTAAGCGGTGTCGATTTGATGCGTGGCCGGAGCGGCTTTGTCTCGGCGGTGCATAGCGAAGAGGACATCCATACCACTGTTGCTGCTATGGCCGCCGCAATTGAGCTGGTGATGCGTGAAATATAGCTGATCGCAGCGCTGCGATAGCCAATAATCGTCTTTACAAATCAAGGAGATACCACTTACAATGCAAGCACCATCGCTAACCCTTCCTCGGTCAGGGCTATTGATCGGGTTTAGTGTTCTGTTGACGTTCACCCTGTTGATGACCGTCCCCGACAACCCTGACTGGTGGCAAATCGTTCTGTTAGGTATTGTGCAGGGGATTACCGAATGGCTGCCGATTTCGTCGACTGCACATCTCTTACTGGTCAGTGAGCTGCTCAACTATCAAGGCAGCATCGGCGGTACTTTTGAAATCGCGATCCAGTTCGGAACCGTCTGCTCAGTCTTGTTCTTCTACAGACGCGATCTCTTGGCCCAGACTGGGGCACTAATCGGGCGTGGTGAACCGGCGATGGTAGCAACGACACGGAAACTCTGGTTAGGGGTCATGCTGGCCTTCATCCCAGCAGCAGCCATCGGCTTGCTGGCCCGCGATTTCATCAAGGGGGTCCTGTTCGAGTCGCCATTGACGATGGCAACGACCCTGATCATCGGTGGCATCATCTTTCTCTGGATCGAACGGCGCGATCCTCATCGGCCAACCGGCAAAACTACCGCTGATTTTTCCATCGTCTCGAATCGCCGTGCGCTCATCGTCGGCATTGCCCAAACATTTGCGCTCGTGCCAGGGGTCTCACGATCAGGCGCCTCAATTGTCGGGGGCTTACTGGCCGGATTTGACCGGCCAACAGCCACAGCCTTTTCATTTTATCTCGCTATTCCGACCCTTGGCGCAGCGACACTGGTCGATCTGATCAGCAGTCTTGACCAGATTCAGAGTAACGATTGGGGACGCCTCTTACTCGGTGCAACCGTGGCGATGATCGTCGGTTATGGCTGTATTGGCTGGCTTTTACGCTATGTCGCAACCAACAACTTTACTCTGTTTGGCTACTATCGGATCATCGCCGGCATCCTGATCATCGGCGCTGTCGCATTGGGTATCTTATGACACACTGAATACAGGATCAGACAGATGAAACCAGAAGAGATACGTGTTCAGTTGAGTGAACAGCCATTAACCCCAGAGACACCAATCGCCGAAGCTGGCGCGATCTGGCTGGCACGCCTGGCGAGTGCCGGAATTGATAGCGACGACGATGACGACGATCTTGATGAGCGCACCCGCGAGCAGCAACGACACCATGCCCGCCCAACCATTGCCAGCTATGAAACAGCCCTTCGGATTTTTGTACGCTGGGCCGAACGAAACGGACGCACCCGCTTGGGTGATCTCCAAATCACCGATCTGGTAACCTATGCCCGTACCCTGCGTAAACGCAGCTATGATCTCTCGCAGCGGGCAGCTACCCAACACCCCGACCGACGCGAACGCCTCTCTGAACGCACCATTCACGCATATGTCCGTCCGTTGTTCGGATTTCTGGCCTTGGCCGACTCGCAAGGAGCCATCTCGTTTCGGATTGCCGCAGCCCGACCGGAAGTCAGTCGGGTTTTACCTCGCCTACCCGACCCAGTCGCGCCAACCCCACCCGACCTGCGCCGACTGGTACGCTTCTACGACAAACCACACGGCGAAGAGCACGAACGTCAGATGCTGACCCGGCTGCGCAACGCTGCGCTCCTGCATGTCCTCTTCTCAACCGGCGCACGGATTTCTGAAGCCTTGAGTCTCGATGTTGGTGATGTCGTCCGTGATCGGCGCATCCTGCCACGTGTGATTGTTCGCGGGAAAGGACGGCGGGAAGGAACGCTCTTCATCCGTCGTCACGCTGAACAGGCCCTCCATCGTTATCTCGCCGCCCGCCACTGGCCATCGGCAACCGAACCGCTCTTCATCGCCTTCGATCCACGCACTGCTGGCAGTCGCCTCTCGCGCATCAGCGGCTGGCGGATCGTTACCAGCGCCGCCAATGCGCTCGCCGACCGTCTGATCTGGGAAGGTAAAACAGACGAAGCCGAGTTATTACGTCAAGTTACGCCACACACCTTTCGCCACTTTGTCGGTTACCACCTGTTGAACGAGGGAGTTTCCCTGGCCGAAGTCTCACAAATCTTGCGCCACCGCAGCGTGGAAGTCACGCGCAGTTTCTACGCCAGCTACACCGACGTGCAACTGCAAGAAGTTCACGACCAGTTCAGCGCCGATCCGTGGCCGGATGAATAGATGTGCAGCGCTGCCATACCCCCAATCTGTTACCTATTACGAAAGAATTTTGTTGTATAATACCAGATGTCCGTGTCATTTTTAATCATCCTGGGGTACAGCAGAGCGGCTGTATCCAGGCAGAGGAGTTCGTATGGCCGAGATCATCCCCCTGACACCGGCCGGCACCGATTCTGTTAGCGAACCATTCCGTGGTGGCGCCTGCAAACTGCATCCGCAAACAATGTGTCCGGCCTTCGGCGCATTGCGTGTGTTAACGCGGATCGAGGGTGCACAACCGGCAATGGTCACCGATACCGGCTGTCTGTACGGTCTCACCTTCGTGACCCATTTTTACGCGGCGCGGAAGAGCATTGTTGCGCCTGCACTGGGCACCGCAGAATTGTCAAGTGGGAAAGTCCAGGAAGCGGCAAATGCCGCGATTGCCGAGGCCGCCACGGCAGCAAATACGACCTTCATACCGGTTATTTCGCTTTGCGTGGCCGAAACTGCTGGTCTGGCTGAAGAGCTACTGCCAAAAGAGATCGATGGCAAACCGGTTATTTTGGTGCGTGTACCGGCGTATGCCATCCACTCGCATCCTGAAGCGAAAGATGTCGCGCTGGCCGCCGTGATGAGGCGATTTATCGATACCGGCGGCGATCACGAACCGGGTACGCTAGCTTTGATCGGAGAAGTATTCCCTGCCGATCCGTTGCTGATCGATGGCGTCGTGCGTAAGATGGGTGGCCGAGTCGTGACCACATTGCCCGGTCGGCACGTTGACGAAATTCGCCAGGCCGGTAGAGCCGCCGCAGTCGCGGCGTTGCACCCGTTCTACCGGGAAACGATTGGGGTGCTGCGCGAACGCGGGGTCGCTGTGATCAGTGGTGCGCCGATTGGTGCGGAGGGGAGTGCGGCCTGGCTACGTGCCATCGGCGCAGCGCTCGACCTCGATGAGGATGTGGTCGAGCGGGTCGCGGCTGAAGAAGAAGCGACAGCCCGTGGCTTTCTGGCCAGTAAACCGTTACAGGGCGCAACCATCCTGGTGTCGGGATACGAAGGCAACGAAATGCTCTACGCCCGCCTCTTGATCGAGGGTGGCGCTCACGTCCCGTATGTCAGCACGAGCATCGGGCCAAGTGCGCTTACCGCTGCCGATGAAGCCTGGTTAAAAGCCCACGGCACGCAGGCTGTGATCTACCGTAAAACCCTGGAAGACGATAAAGCAGCCATGGAGCACTGGACGTTCGATCTCGTGATCGGTACGACCACGCTGGCTGCCTACGCCAAAGAGAAGGGTATTCCTGCCGTGTATTACACCAACATTCTCAGTGTACGTCCTCTCTTTCTGGCTGGCGGTATGATCGCTTCGCTCAATTTTGTGCGCGATCTCCTCAACCGCAAGCC
>NZ_JPIM01000109.1 GCF_000735195.1 Chloroflexus sp. MS-G | reverse complement strand
TCACGGTTGGGGGTGGTTACGTTACGGGGGATATTTTTAATAGTTTACTCACCCCAGGCACGAGCCTGTAACGCCCAGTAGCGTCGCCCCAGGTACGCCCGTGCCAGCCGGGCTGCATGGGCAACTGCTCGTTCGGTAGCCGGGCTGAGCGCCAGATTGAGCGTCGTGTCATAGGCCGGAATGGTTATTAGAACAGCACGAGGAACACGACCATAAAGGAGACGTGCCAGAGCTAATAACCCTGCCGGCTCACTCTGATGGCTGACATTCCGTAACGGCGCGGGTTCTACCACACGCACGTCAACATCGGTTCGATCTACCGCTGCATCAAGAAAGATAACGCGACGAGCCTGCGCAATCACGGACGCTAACTCAGGCGAGAGTTGAGCCTTTGTGATCACATGTGCCCCGACGATGCGCCATTGTCGTAATCGCTCGGCCGCAGCCTGTCCCGCATAATCATCCCCACGCAGTGGGCTGCCGTAGCCGATGACAACTCCTCGTGGCGCTACTGCCGGACATCGACGCTGGCAAATGCTTCCCATAGCCAACTCTTTCTACGATGTTCCCTGATACCGGTAAGACAATTATACCGCAAAAAGATACAACAGATGAACCCAGGTGATGTTCAGAACACGACGCGCAATCATCCTGATGCCGATTAGTGGCGCACGGTGGGGTAGTCTGACGGACGAAGGCGGAGACGGACGGACGCAGTAATTCTACCTCCCGACAGATGCACGCTGACGGGAAGAGACGGTACGCCGTGCGCTGATAATCACCACCCCGCAGTATTGGAGGTGCGGTTTGCGAACCGCACCTCCTCCGACACCAGGCCGAATGTTCGGATTAGCTCTCTGCACGATGGGCAACTTGATTCAGGCATAGACATTCAAATATTCGCTCGCCTGACCGTTTGCCAGGCACGGTATGCTTCGCCGTCTAACGACAAAGTCGACCTACCAGCTCACCACGAGCATCGTACAACTCCACCTCCATTGCCATTTGACCAACGGCATGGGTTGAGCAACTGAGACATGGATCATAAGCACGCACACCGGCTTCAATCCGGTTGAGAATTCCTTCATCAAACCGACCGTTCTGAATATAGCTCTGCGCAATCTGAGCAACAGTACGGTTTATAGCGAGATTGTTTTGACCAGTAGCGATGATTAGATTGACGTGCGTAATCAACCCCTTTTCATCGACTCGATAATGATGGAAGAGGGTGCCCCGTGGCGCTTCACTTACCCCTACCGCCTCGTGACGATTGACACCAGCGTCAGCACGTAAATCTGACGAGAGTAAGTCGTCATCTTCAAGCAAAACTTCCATCCGCTCGAGTGCAGCAATAATCTCGATGAGGCGTGCGTGGTGGTAGTAGAAACTCCCTTCAATGACCGGCCCAACTGCCTGACGTAGCTCCTGTAATTCGGCGTCGGCTCGCGGCGCACCCATTGTTGTACAGATGTTGATCCGCGCCAGCGGCCCGACCCGGTACATCCCTTGCGGATAGCCTAAAGCCCGAATGTACGGGAATTTCAGATAACTCCACGGTTCAGCCGCCTCACCAATAACATCACAATAGTCGATGGGATCGAGTTCATCAACGAGAATGTTGCCACGGTGATCGATCACACGGAGCTTCCCGCCATAGTGCATCCATCGTCCACCAGGGCCAACCATACCTAGGTAGAGACTGGGGAAGACACCGAATGTTTCAATTTCACGTTGATACGTTTCACCGAGCTGCTTAAGTCTACCAAGGGCCTGACAGGCAATGGTCAGCATGTCTGGTAGTTTTGCCCGGATGTGATCGCGACTCCGCTCGCTAAGGCCACTGCGCACACCGCCTGGCACAGCCCAGGCCGGATGAATCTTGCGTCCGCCTAGCAGTTCAATCACCTCTTGTCCAAACTGACGGAGCCGAATGCCATTGCGTGCCAGCTCTGGATCGGCTGCAATCAGACCAAAGATGTTGCGCTGAGCCGGATCACTATCAAAACCAAGCATCAGATCAGGGCCACTCAGGTGAAAGAAACTCAGCGCGTGAGATTGAATGATCTGCCCCAGATTCATCAATCGACGCAATTTCTCGGCAGCAGGAGGAATTATCACAGCGAGAATGCCGTCACCGGCACGTGCCGAAGCAAGCAAGTGGCTTACCGGACAGATACCGCAGATGCGTGCCGTAATACCAGGCATCTCCCAAAAGGGTCTGCCAACACAAAAGCGCTCGAAGCCACGAAACTCGGTGACATGAAACCGTGTTTCCGCGACATTACCGGCCTCATCAAGATGAATACTGATCTTGGCATGACCCTCAATGCGCGTGACCGGATCAATGAGAATACGTTGGCCCATTGTTCACTCCCTCGCTCAACGTAGTTGTAGCACCAGCGCTTGCTTATCCGTAGCGAATATCGACCAGTGGTTCGCGCCCTTCCAGCAGCGCCTCTAGCAGTGCCCGGATGCGTGACGCCGAGGGCGGACAGCCCGACAAGTAATAATCTACGGGAATGACCTGGTGTACCGGCACGACTTTATCGAGCAGAAGCGGGATAATTCCCGGTTCGTGAGGAATAACCCCTCGTGGGTCACTGTGCTCGACATACACCTGCTGTAGCACATTCCTGGCCGGGCCAAGTGGGTTGCGCAGCGCTGTTACATTACCGGTTACCGCACAATCACCGAAGGAAACGATACATTTGCTCTGACGGCGTGCCGTCTTTGCCAGCTCACGATGTTCGTCGCTGGCAATCGCACCTTCGATGAGGGTCAGATCAACCTCTGCTGGAAAATGTTTCGCATCGGCAATAGGACTATAAACGAGATCGGCACGAGCGGCCAGCTCGATTAGCCACTCATCGAGATCGAGGAACGACATGTGGCATCCCGAACATCCACCCAGCCAGATCGTCGCAATACGCAAGCGGCTCATAAGTTGCTTCCTCTCACCTGTGGCTCACCATTGCGCCAGCACTATCTCACACGGCAATTATGTTCTGCTTACCAGCGTTGCTTCCGTGCCTCAATAATCAGCGCAATCCGCTCGCTGGCATGTGGCCGTTCACCTACCGTTACACCACGCGGGAAAATAGCCCCCGTCGGACAGGCCAGTTGACATTTGCCGCAACTGGTACACGTGGTTGATGTTCCCCACGGCTGGTTCATATCGGTAATCACCCGTGCCTGCACGCCACGACCGGCAACATCCCAGGTATGTACACCCTCAATTTCATCACAGGCACGAACACAACGGGTACAGAGGACGCAACGGTTGTGATCAATGCCAAACCGGGGATGCGAGATGTCAACCGAACAATCAGGTGAAAGATAGTCGTAGCGCACGTGATCCATACCTACCATTGCGGCCAGCCGTTGCAATTCACAGTTGCCACTGGCAACACAGACGGCACATACATGGTTGCGTTCGGCAAAAAGCAATTCAACAATCTGGCGCCGATAAGCTTGCAACCGTGGCGTAGAGGTGCGCACCACCATCCCTTCGCTCACCATTGTCATACAGGCTGGCTGTAACCGCCGTTGACCTTCGATCTCGACCAGACAGAGCCGACAGGCACCTACATCCGATAGGCCGTCGAGATGACAAAGAGTAGGAATAACAATCCCTGCTTCGCGAATAGCCTCTAGCAGTGTCTCGCCGGGTCGGGCTGAAACCAGGTGATCATCAATTGTAAGTGTTTTAGCTGCCATGATCAACCTCCACGCCAATCAGTTGCTCATACTCGTGTCGGAAGTACTGCAACGTACTCAACACCGGATTTGGTGCCGATTGCCCTAACCCGCAGAGGCTCGTTTCGCGCATTAACTCGCACAACTCTTCTATAGTATCGAGATCGCGTGGTTGTGCCTGCCCGTTCCGTAATTTGGTCAGCAGATTGAAGAGCTGCACCGTGCCGACCCGACAGGGAATACATTTGCCACAAGACTCATCTTTACAAAACTCGATGTAAAAGCGAGCAACATCAACCATGTTGGTGTGCTCGTCCATGACCACCATCCCACCGGAACCCATAATTGAACCGACGGCAGCCAGTGATTCGTAATCAACCGGCGTATCAAACAGCTCAGCCGGAATACACCCACCTGAAGGGCCACCTGTTTGAACGGCTTTTACCGGCGTGCCATCGGGTGTACCATCTCCAATCTCGTAGACAATCTCGCGTAGCGTGATCCCCATCGGCACTTCGATCAAACCGGTATTGCGAATCTTGCCGGTCAGCGCGAAGACCTTTGTCCCTTTACTCTTCTCAGTTCCAATCTGGCGGAACCACTCTGGGCCATTCTCAATAATGGCAGTAACATTGGCGAAGGTCTCGACATTGTTGATCAGAGTGGGCATGCCCCAGAGACCCTTTTCTGCCGGATATGGCGGACGCGGACGTGGTTGACCGCGCCGTCCTTCAATTGACGCGATCAGAGCTGTCTCTTCACCACAGACAAAAGCGCCGGCGCCAACCCGAATATCAACCCGAAAGTTAAAACCGCTCTCAAAAATCTGGGCACCGAGCAAACCCAGCCGACGAGCCTGCACAATCGCTTTCTGTAACCGTTCAATTGCCAGCGGATATTCACCGCGCACGTAAATAAACCCTTGTTCGGCGCCCACTGCATACGCTGCAATCGCCATACCCTCGAGCACCAGGTGCGGATCGCTCTCGAGCACGCTGCGATCCATAAATGCCCCTGGATCACCCTCGTCGGCATTACAGATCACAAACTTCCGTTCACCGGGACTTTTGGCAACAGTAGCCCACTTTAATCCGGTCGGATACCCGGCACCGCCCCGTCCCCGCAGACCACTGCGCGCAATAATCTGGATGACCTCAGCCGGAGTCAGGTCGTGAATCACATGGTAGAGGGTGCGATAGCCACCGACTGCAATATAATCCTCAATTCGTTCAGGATTAATCCGACCGCAGTGCCGCAGTACAATCGGTTGCTGGCGGGTAAAGAAGGGATGGTTCAGGTCGCAGTGCAAGACATTACAAGGGCCTTGCTCAAGCGCACTTACAATCTCTTCGGCATCTGCCGGAGTCACCCGCTCGAACACTGTCCCCTCGGGTTCAATGCGCACCAGTGGCCCATGACCACACAGCCCCATGCACCCAACCGGCGTCACTTCGACCTCAGCCAGCTTACCGGCGGCGGAGAGGACTAACTCTAACCGACGCTTAATCTCTAATGCGCCTGAAGCCTGACAACCGGCCGCAGCACAGCAGAGGATACGTAAATGAGGACGTTGAGCCTGCTCGCGTTCAGCAATTGCCTCAAGTTCGTGGAGATCCATACGCTACTCCTCGCGGCCAAGCAGTTTCTGAATACGGGCTGTCAGATCAGAGCAATCGGCGTGACCAATGACCTCACCATCAAGCACGACTGCTGGCGCAATGCCGCAGGCACCTAGACAGCGCGCTGTGAGTAGGGAAAACCGTCCATCGCTGCTGGTGTGACCAGCCTTGACACCGCTAAGTGTTTCAAGATCGTGCAATAGGTGTGCTGCACCACGCACGTAGCAGGCCGTACCCAGACAGACCGTGCAACTATGTTCACCCTGCGGTACGAGAGAAAAGAAGTGGTAAAAGGTCGCCACACCGTAGACTCGGCTCGGCGGCAACCTGAGCCGCTGAGCTACTTCGCTCAACAACTCCGGTGACAGAAAGCCGTACAACTCTTGGGCTTTGTGGAGAACCTCGATCAGTGCATCGCCTTGATACTGGAAGCGTTTCATCGTCGCTTCGAGAATCTTACGGCGATTGTCACTAACAGGGCGAACATTGCGGTCGGTAGCAATATCGGTCGTGGGTGTCGTCATCACACTTCTCCCAGACTGATGAGCGAATGCTACTTTGATCCTATCCTGCTAGTAACAGTTTTTGTGGAAAAAATTCACTACCAACCGTTAACAGTCAGGATGGGTAAAGTTCTGATAACGAAAATGAGGTATGAGTGAGCTATTAATGATTTCAGCTTCGGGTTGCATGTGATCACCGAACTGCACAACCACGGAGCGACATTGACGAACATCGCATGCTTGCAGACAGTAATCCCTGCAACCACTGTATGGTTAGAAACAAATTTAGGGGTGGGTTCATTCCACCCCTAAGCATCACGTTCAAGGAACATGCTAATCAGCCGAAACTGGAGCCTGAGCGATCTCTTTCAGCGCTTCACTCTCGCGCTTGCTTTGCCAGATAGCCCAGATCAACGCCGCCACACAGATAATCATTGCGATAATAACGCCTGGGCTCCCCGGTTCAATCGTCACCACAATCGGCGCAATGATCAGCGCCACCAGGTTAATCACCTTGATCATCGGGTTCAGCGCTGGCCCAGCCGTATCTTTCAACGGATCGCCGACGGTATCGCCAACTACTGCCGCCTTATGCGGCTCGCTATGCTTACCGCCGAAGTTTCCTTCTTCGATATACTTCTTGGCGTTATCCCAGGCGCCACCGGCATTAGCCTGGAACACCGCCATCAATTGACCAGTAAGGATAATACCGGCAAGGAAACCACCCAGCGCTTCGACACCTAATGTAAAGCCAACAATAATCGGCACCATCACCGCGATCAAACCCAAACTGATCAGCTCTTTCTGAGCTGCCGTCGTCGAAATTTGAACCGCACGAGCGTAATCGGGCTGTACTTTACCTTCCATCAAGCCAGGGATACGGAACTGTCGCCGCACCTCATTGACGATCTGGGCAGCCGCCCGTGACACTGCACGAATAGTCAGGGCCGAGAAGAGGAACGGTACCGCACCACCGATGAGTAGACCGATAAATACTGGTGGAGCTGCTACGTTAATTGAGGCGAGCAGTTCAACACCCTGCCGGCCCTCGTTAATCATCTGCTGTAGTACCTTATTCACGTCGGTAAAATACGAACCGTAGAGCGCAACTGCCGCAATGACCGCCGAACCGATAGCAATACCTTTGGTAACGGCCTTCGTTGTATTACCAACCGCATCAAGATCATCCATCACATTGCGGGCATTCTTATCGAGGCCGGCCATCTCACCAATACCATTGGCATTATCGGAGATCGGCCCGAAGCTATCCATCGAGATGGTATTACCGGTGAGTAGTAACATCCCGATACCGGTCAATGACACACCGTACAGGATAGCGGTAAACTGAGTTGCTGCCGGTTCCCCTGAATAAATCAACACCGAGGTAAAGATCGAGGCAGAGATCACCAGAATCGCCCAGACACTACTCTCCATACCCAGTGCCAGGCCAGAGAGGATATTCGTCGCCGATCCGGTCTGCGAAGCCTTGGAGATCTCTTTTACCGGGCTATAGTGGGTACTGGTAAAATACTCGGTCAGCTTATCGAGCACAATAGCCAGAACCACACCTGACAGCGTCACAAAGAAAGGCCGCCAGTCCACTACACCGGTGGCCTCATTCACCATAAAGACAGGTGTTGCCGCAGCGCTAGCAGCAATAGCCAGGCCGGCAGCAATGTAGAAGCCACGGTTCATCGCCGCCATTGCGTTGCGCTTTCGCTCATCGGTAGTTACAAACAGGTTCCCGATAACCGATGCTACAACCCCAATGGCCCGCAACACCAAGGGGAAGATGATAAAGCGCAGATCATAGTCACCATCGCCGATTGTACCGACGACCGCATCGCCCAACACCAGACCCAAAATCAACGCTGAAACGAGCGTGACTTCAAAGCTCTCAAACACGTCGGCAGCCATACCGGCACAGTCGCCAACATTATCACCAACCAGGTCGGCAATCACTGCCGCGTTGCGGGGATCGTCTTCAGGGATACCGGCTTCTACTTTCCCGACCAGATCGGCGCCTACGTCAGCCGCCTTGGTGTAGATACCACCACCCACACGCATAAAGAGTGCGATCAGCGATCCGCCAAAGCCGAAACCGAGCAGGGCATCAGGAGCAGCGATGCCAAATACCATAAAGATCAAGGTCCCACCAAGTAGCCCCAGCCCGACGGTCAGCATACCGGTCACCGAACCGGACTTATACGCGACCTGTAACGCCGGGTTATACCCTTTGCGTGCAGCCGCTGCCACGCGAACATTACCTTCGACTGCCACATTCATGCCCACGAAGCCAACGGCATAGCTGAAGAGTGACCCCATCAGGAAGGCAACGGCCCGCCCAATTGCCACCCAGAGCGTTGCAGCTTCTTTGCTACCAAAGCGCTCAACCGCTTCGGTTGTTGGGGGAATGATAAACACACTTGCCGCTAGAACAAACGTTAAGATAACGATCAAGATAGAAATGGTGCGGAATTGCTGGCTTAGATATGCGTTCGCTCCGGTCTTGATGAATCCCCAGACCTCACGCATTTTTGGGGTACCCGTATCCTGAGCAAGGATTTGACTGCGAATGAAGAAGGCGTAACCGATACCGAGCAACGAGATAACGAGGACGACCCAGACTGCGAGACTTTGGACGGCATTCAGATCCTGCATGATCCCAACTCCTTCGTTGCACGAATGCACGAACCGATGAACTTGCTGGCGCGGCGTGCGACTCAGGGATCGCTCGAAGCGCTGGTGATAGTGGAAGAATCCCCCTGTCGTAGACGTGCATTATTCTAGCATAGTCGAGTTACGATTGCAACGGGCGGCACAAAGGAAGTGTTGGGCAGAAATGGTGCGAAGGGTGTGCATGCACAACACGGTCTGCAAAGCCGACGTGGTGATGGCGCTACTCATCCCCCGCTCTTCCAAAAACCGTTCCGCATTTCACCCGCAGCACGCCGGAGATGAGTTTGGGCAGTAGTGCGGCAACCGTCGGCCAGCCGGGGATGGCGAATTTATTACAAACTGCACCTGGTACCTGTGCTTAGTAACCGCGATTCTCCCGATCTATAGACCAGCGCGATGGATTGGTAGCGATATACCGACGAATCCGCGCCAGCGACGCCGCGCCACAGATGATATGTTCACAATAATTGCGCTGCCAGACCACCGCGCTGACGTACCGTGCTGTTCGTTGATGCCGTTTGGTGGACACCGTTTTGAATGCCCCCACCAGCCGCCCGACCGATTTGCGCCGGGTGAGGGCGGTTCGTGAACGCCCTTACCCTGATCGGCATCCCCACCGGGGTCGGTGATCACCATAATCCCGTGCAGGTGGTTGGGCATGACGACCCAGGCATCCAGCATCACGTAAGCGTACTGTGTGGCCAACCACTGTCACGCCTCGGCAACGATACGTCTTGTATCGTTCCGGCATATCGCGCCATCGACAACATCGCTGAATATACACACCCGCCCCTGCGCGACGAGAGTAATGAAATAGGCCCCCGGCTGGCTGTAATCGTATCCCTTCAGGCGGATACTGCGGCGATGGTGCTTTTCGGGATCGTACCCTCATCCCCCCGTTCCTCCCAAAACTGTTCCGCTACCCGCTACTCCAAACCCAAATATGCCTTCTGCACCATCGCATTGTTACGCAGATTGGTGGCAGTATCTTCCAGCACAATCTCACCACTCTGCAACACATACCCACGATGGGCAATTGAGAGAGCCTGCAAGGCGTTCTGCTCCACCAACAGAACGGTTGTACCTTGCTGATTAATCGTCTGAATAATCTCGAAAATCTGCTCGACTAATACTGGAGCTAGCCCCATCGATGGTTCATCGAGCAACAACACCTGGGGACGGGTCATCAATGCACGACCGATAGCGAGCATCTGCTGTTCACCACCCGACAGCGTCCCCCCTTTCTGGCTCACCCGTTCGCGCAGACGCGGGAAGAGGGTCAACACCCGATCAAGGTCGGCCTGATATTCAGGGCTGCGGGTATTGTAGAGGAAGGCACCCATTTCAAGATTTTCCAGCACGGTCAGGCGTGGAAAGATCCGTCGGCCTTCGGGCGCCTGAGCAATCCCTAGCTTCACAATCTCATGCGGTGGTAAGGTATCAATCCGCTGCCCCTTAAACAAAATCTGACCATGGCGAGGTTTCAACAACCCTGAAATAGTACGTAGCGTTGTGCTCTTACCAGCACCGTTCGAGCCGATCAGGGTCACGATCTCCCCGGCTTCAACCCGCATCGAGATACCTTTGAGGGCATGGATTTTTCCGTAGTAGGTATGTACATTCTGCAATTCCAGCAGCGCCATAATTTCCTCTGTCCTAAGCCATGGTCACCCAGAACCCGATTCGAGCCTATAAACGGCACAAGGGGGAGTCATTGGTGCGCGATCACATTTGTCTGTCCTGAGCGGAGAAAGGTTTCAACCATCTTCTCTAGCTTCTGAACGACTGATCTGGTTGCCATGGCTACACATTCACAATGAAAGATCAAGCAGCGTGACCAGCGGCGCCTCTACCGAGGTAGGCTTCAATCACCCGCGGATTGGTACGGATAGCCTGCACATCGCCTTCGGCAATCTTACTACCGTAATCAAGCACTGTAATGCGTTCAGAAATCGACATCACCAGCCGCATATCATGCTCGATCAAAATAACAGTGATCCCACGTTCATCGCGCAAACGACGAATCAACTGGGTAGCCTCTGTCGTCTCGTGCGGGTTCATACCGGCGGTTGGCTCATCAAGCAGAATGATCTTCGGATCGCCTGCCAGGGCACGAGCGATCTCAAGCCGACGCTGGTCGCCGTAAGGTAAATTCTTCGCCAACTCGTTGCGCTTGTCAGCAATACCGACGAAATCGAGCAATTCGATAGCCTTGTTGCGAGCTTTCGCCTCTTCCCGCACCATATTGCGCGCACGGAAGATCACGCTCCAGATCGAGGCTTTCAGATGCACGTGCATGCCGATCAGAACATTCTCTAGCACGGTCATGTTGCCAAATAGGCGGATATTCTGAAATGTGCGCCGCATTCCCAGCGCAGCAATCTGGTCGGGTCGCCAGCCGGTAATATCCTGACCGGCAAAGATCACCTGACCTTTATCAGGCTTATAGATGCCGGTCAAAACATTGAAAAACGTGGTCTTTCCGGCACCGTTCGGCCCGATCACGCTGACAATACTTCCCGGTTCAACGGTGAAGGTCACATCGTTGACTGCAACTAGACCACCGAAGATTTTCGTAATATGTGCAGCTTCTAAAAGCGCCATAGCTATCTCCCCGTATCGGCGCCGGTTGGGGCAACGGCCTTATCGGACGCTAACTCTTCTTCACCAATTTCTACCTCATGCTGCTCTTCACGACGTCGTTCGTCAGGCCAGAGTCCCTCGGGGCGGAAGATCATCATAACGACCAACAACAGCCCAAAAAAGAGCCGCTGATACTGGGTTGGATCGAACTGGCGAGGAATGGGTAAGCCAGCCGCTTGCGCTTCACGGATCACCGCTGCGATACGAGGTAGGATTTGCAAGTCAAGCATCGTGACAATGATAGCGCCAAGCATCGCGCCGGGGATCGAACCCATACCACCGAGAATCACCATGACCAGAATATTGATCGAGCGTAATAGATCAAACGTCGGCGGGTTGATGAAGAGCTGTTTCGAGGCAAACACCACGCCCATCACACCCGCAAAAGAGGCCCCAATCGCGAAGGCCAATAGCTTCATGCGCACACGCGGGATGCCCTGAGCAATCGCGGCCACCTCATCTTCGCGAATCGCTTCCCATGCCCGACCGATACGCGAATTCTTCAGCCGGGCCACAACAATCACGGTCAGGAGCAAAATGATTAGCACCAGGTAGTAAAAGAAGAGCTGGTAAAGCCGATTGTCATCAGCCTGCACACCCAGATTACGCACCAGATCGACCAATATCAATGGCGGGCGTTCAATATCCCGAATACCCTGAGAACCATTCGTAACGTTAATCGGACGATCAAGGTTATTGGCAACCACCCGGATCACTTCACCAAAGCCTAGCGTCACGATTGCCAGATAATCACCACGCAAGCGCAATACCGGCAAACCTAACAGCACACCAGTGATCAGGCCCAGGATCAGACCGATGACCAGAAATGGATAGAACATAATCGGGTCAACCGGACTCCAGGCCGGATTGATCTCAGTAATCTGTGGAGTGCTAAAGATTGCCCAGGCATACGCACCGACAGCAAAAAACGCCACATAGCCAAGGTCAAGCAGACCGGCAAACCCAACAACGACATTCAAACCGAGGGCTAATGCTGTGAAGATACCGGCCTGGGTCGCCACATCGATGTAGAAAGGATTAAGCGTCCCAAAGTAGGGTAAAACAATGCCCAGCGCAATCGCTCCGAGCGCAACCTTAAACCACGCTGACACCCGCGACCGATAAGCTACGAGCATCGACAACATAAAGAGCACAAACACTATATCGGTGCTCAGTTCGGTACGTGGGTTGGTCAAGAGAAGAACAGAACAAACCACCACATAGAACGTTAGAAACGCATACGCGGTAGGTCCACTACTGAGAGGCGCTGTTACACGTTGCCATAGACTCTGCGAAGAAGTGCCTGTGGTCATATCGCTCACACCTTCTGCGTTGTCGCCTCACCGAGCAGACCGGAAGGCCGGAAGATCAACAGCAAGATCAAGATACTAAACGCTGCAATATCGGCATAAGCTGCACCTGAGAAATTACCACCCGTGAAGATAGCCAGGTAAGCAGCGACAAAGGCTTCAAGAAAGCCCAGTACAATACCACCAACCATGGCACCGGTAATATTGCCGATACCACCTAACACAGCAGCAGTAAACGCTTTCAGGCCAGGGATCAGCCCCATGTATGGATTCACGGTACCAATGCGCAAGCCGAACAATGCACCAGCGGCGCCACCGAGTGCTCCACCGATCAAAAAGGTTAGCGCAATGATCCGATTTACATCAACACCCATTAAGCTCGCCGTCGGCATATCTTGTGCTGTCGCTCGAATCGCTTTACCGAGCTTTGTCACATTTACGATGTAATTCAGCACAATCAACATAATAGTTGCCGCGACGATAAAGATAAGATCACGCGGACTGAGAATGACCGGTACGCTACGTTCGCCAACCTGCATCTCAAATAAGCGAAGCGGTTGACCAAAATCAGGGGTCTGGTACCGTGCGTTGAATCCCAGCGGACTGTTGGTCATCACCAGGCGAGCCAAGTCTTGCAAGATCAGTGACATCCCAATTGCCGAGATAAGTGGTACCAGACGTGGGGCATTACGAAGCGGTCGATAAGCGATTCGCTCAACTGTGACAGCCAGCATCCCACAGAAGGCCATTGCAATCAACACAACCAACAGAACGAAGACCAGTGGCGGAATACTTGCCAGTGTGCCGGAGTTCACCAGCAGCAAACTCACCGTTGCCCCCACCACTCCGCCGATCATGAAAATCTCGCCGTGGGCAAAATTGATGAATTCAAGAACGCCATAAACCATCGTGTAACCGAGAGCGATGGTAGCGAAGAGAAACCCACGGACTAATCCGTCGATAATAACCTGGGGCAGAATAATCACTACCCGCTGCATAATATCGGGTTGGCCGGGTGAGAGTACGAGAGCAAGCACCACTACGATCAACGACAGACTAACCGCACTCCCAACGATGAATGCCAGAAGTTGACCGACCGGACCCAGAACAACCCCTACCACTTCTCCCAGCGACCGACGTGCAGTCGTGGATGCAACCGTTGCATCGACAGCCATGAATACTCCCGAACTAATCATTAGGCAAGTGCGCGGGATAGCGTTTCCCGCGCACTGCACATTCCCTTACATCCTCACTTTACTTTGGCGGTGCGATCTCGAGACGGCTAATCAGCTCGTTCTTGTTCCAATCCGCCGCATTGACCTTCAACACAAAGTAGGTAGCAACCGTTGGATCACCCTTCTCGTTGAAGTCATAGGTACCGGTAATACCTGGGAAGGGCGGCAAACCACGAATGGCCTGCACCACCTGCGCACGTGTCGGCTTGCCACCCGCTGCAATAGCCGCCGACAGAATACCGGCAGCACAAATGTTGGTCGCATCGTAGGCCTGTGCCGAGAACGCAGGTGCAGCGTCGCCATACGCAGCCTGGTAATCCTGTGCGTACTTCGCCGCCTTCGGGAACTGGCTTACCGGTGCGGCGACAGTCGTATAGTGCATACCATCAACCGCATTCCCAGCCAGATCAACCAGCTCAGATGACTCAAGACCGTCAGGCCCCATAAACTGGGCCGTGATCCCTCGGTCACGCGCCTGGCGGAAGAACGGCCCGGCCTGGTCGTAGATACCACCAAAGAAGATCAGGTCGGGGTTTGCAGCCAGGATTGGGGTCAAGATCGCTGAAAAGTCACTGCGCTCTTCCGTGCCCTCGAAGCCCAGCACTTTCAGGCCGTTGGCCTCAGCGTTGCGACGGAAGAACTCGGCCACCCCCTGCCCGTAGGCCGTCGTGTCGTGAATGATGTAGACCGACTTCACCTTCAGCTCTTCGCGGGCAAACTTCTCGGCCACCGCACCCTGCACATCGTCGCGTCCCACCACGCGGAAGGCCACTTCGTAGCCACCCTCCGTAATCTTTGGGTTCGTGTTCGCCGGTGAGACCATCGCCAGACTGGCATTCTTGTAATCCGGCAAAGCAGCTAGCGCCACTCCTGAATTCAGGTGCCCGACCACGCAGAGAATATCCTGATCCGACACGATATTCTTTGCGTTCGCCGACCCCACCTCTGGCCGAGCCTGATCGTCGAAAGGCACCAGCTCGAAAGTAATCCCAAGTGCTCCCAACTGGGCATTAAGTTGCTCGACCGCCAGTTCAGCAGCATTCTTCATACCGGTACCGAGCGCGGCTTGCCCACCCGAAAGCGGACCCTGGGTAGCGATCTTAATCTT
>NZ_JPIM01000108.1 GCF_000735195.1 Chloroflexus sp. MS-G | reverse complement strand
AGAATGGCAGCAATAATTTCCAATCTTTTTCCAAGATTCGTGCGGTATAACCGATAGAGAGAAAATGATTCAGCGTGTCTTACGTTGTTTGCAAAAAATCATCTCTGGGAGTAACATGTGCGGATTTTAATCGTAGAAGATGACAAACGACTAGCCCGTTTGATTGAGCGTGTCTTACGTGATGAACGACATTCTGTGGATGTCGCGCATGACGGTGAGAGTGGGCTTGATCTCCTGTTACAGGGCACCTACGATGTAGCCATCATTGATTGGATGCTGCCAGGTCGTGACGGTCCATCAATTTGTCGTGCTGTACGGGCAGCCCGTTTACCGACAGCATTGCTCTTACTAACGGCTCGCGGTCAGATTGAAGATAAGGTGCTGGGGTTTGAAAGTGGCGCCGACGATTACCTGGTAAAACCATTTGCCTTTGAAGAATTACTGGCCCGTATCCGCGCCCTTGGTCGGCGTTTTAGCCCCAATCTGGGCAACGATGAACTACGCGCCGGTGCGCTCGTCCTCGATCTGCGCACCTATACAGCACGACGGGGTGAGCGACGGCTTGATCTGACGCCGACCGAGTGGCGATTGCTTGAGTATCTGCTGCGGAACGCCGGTCAAACACTCACGCGCCAACAGATTCTTGATTATGTCTGGTCGTTTGAGCACGACGTACAACCCCAGATGGTTGATGTCTATATCTCGTATCTGCGGCGGAAACTCAACGCCCCAGGTGAGCCTGACCCGATTGTCACGGTACGTGGTATTGGGTATCGACTGGAGGTAGAGCGTGTTTAAACTTCTGCGCTGGCAGTTTACCCTGTTTTACGCGCTGGCTGCGGTGGCGATCATCGGGTTGGTCGCTAGCGGAGCTTACGTAATTGTGGCCCGTTATTTCGAGCGTACCACCGATCTGGCTCTTTACCATAAAATGGTGCATGAGTTTCATTCGCTGAACGCCCCGCTCCCGCCCGAACTCACGTATGCCGACATCGACTGGTCGATCTTGCGCAATGAAGGCGGAATCACTCGTTCACGCATGTTAAGTGCAGAAGAAGCAGGCCGGATCGCGCTGTCGGTACGTGGTGGTCAGATTAAGCGTATTGAACTGAAAGACAACGGTCGGTATTACGAGGTGAAACTTCGTGATGATAGTGAAATCACCATCGACGCATACAGCGGTCAGATTGTCGGTATCGAGATCAAAGACCCCCAACGTGATCCTATTACCGGTATTTCCTCACCACCAATAGCCTATGATGCTGAGATTGCTTCGATCTTCGTGTTACCGCTCGATACACAGGGTCGAATCCTCTTCAACCCCAATCCGGCAGCTCTGCCAATGACTGCCGATAAAGAAGCATTGGCAGCCGCATTACAGAACGGCTCGGATTTACGCACCATTACCGTTAGTAACGGACAACGGATCAGACTACTCACCTACCGCCTGACCCGTCCTGATGGCCCGGCGGCTCTACAATTAGGACGTTTACTCACCGATCAAGAGCAAGTGCTCAATCAACTGATGATCGGTCTTGTCAGCTTTGGTTTTGTCGGTGCCATAATCATTGGCATCGCTAGCTGGTGGTTAGCCGGACGCGCCCTGCGGCCCGCAGAAGACGCCTGGGCACGCCAGTTACGCTTTATTGCCAGTGCCAGCCATGAACTGCGTGCCCCACTAACACTGATTCGCGCCAGTGCCGAAGTTGCTCTGCGTAGTACAACCGATGACGATCACCGCGAATTGCTGAGCGACATCTTGAGTGAGAGCGATCATATGCGCCGACTGGTCGATGATCTCCTGACCCTCTCGCGACTTGATAGTGGGGCATTAACCCTCCAACGACAAAGGATTGACCTCAGAGATTTCCTGAGCGAATTGCACCGCCACGTGAGTCGGTTGGGTGAAGAGCGAGGTATCACAGTGATGCTCAATAACGCATCTGGTGTCGTGAATGCCGACCCTGACCGATTACGTCAAGTATTACTGATCCTGATCGATAATGCCCTGCGCTATACACCGGTTGGGGGCACGATTACGATCAGCGCAGAACTGGTCGGGAAGTATGTGCGCCTGAGCGTGCGTGATACCGGTTGCGGGATCGCACCTGAACATCTCCCACACCTTTTCGAGCGTTTCTATCGCGTTGATCCGGCACGCGAACGGACTGGTAGTAATGCCGGGCTTGGCCTCTCAATCGCCAAAGGACTGGTTGAAGCCCACGGTGGCACGATTGGGGTTGAGAGTACACTCAATCAAGGTACGCTCGTGTGGTTTACGTTGCCGGCATTGGTAGAGCAACAGTACACCGACGGACGTGAAAAGAAAGAAAGAGTAGTAAGGGGAAGGTGAGAGGGCAATTTTCTCTCTTCCTCGCCCTCTGCGGGAGCGTAAGCAGGAAGGGAAAACGGTGAGGACCAACATCTCCGTACACGAAATCTAAAGACGTTCCCCCCTGACCCCGTCGGGTCGAGAACCTGACCCACACCGGCAGCACTATGCAGCCGGTAGCGTAAACCAGAAGGTCGAGCCATGACCTTCCTGACTACTGGCCCAAATGCGTCCGCCATGCCCCTCGACCAGATGTCTGGCAATTGCCAGACCTAACCCGGTACCACCAGCGTGACGGGTACGTGCGCGATCGACTTTGTAAAAGCGTTCAAAGATACGTGGGATTTCGTGTTTGGGAATGCCGATACCGGTATCGCTGACACTGATCAAGAGCCACGTTCCTGCCTGATGGGGCGGACGCTCCGCATACGAGGGTGGATCATCGTGCTCGAGGTTGAGCACCTGCGCCGCCACCGTAATTGTGCCATGTTCGGGAGTAAACTTGACTGCGTTATGCAGCAGGTTCAGCAAAACCTGCCCAATCCGATCCCTATCCATCAGCGCTAATGGGAGATCACCACCACTGACTGCACAGATTGTCTGTTGCTTACGGTCAGCCTGGGGGCGGATGCGTTCAACAGCACGCTCGATAACCGGCCAGACCGGCAACGGTTCCAGTTTGAGGGAAACACGGCCTGACTCAAGACGGGAAAGTTCGTGCAGTTCTTCCACTAGTTGAGTAACTGCGTCAATCTCTTGCATCATCTGGGCTAGCATTCGACTGGCAATGTCGGGTGGTGGTGCAGATTGTAGTGTCTCAACCAGCAGTTTCAGCGATGCCAGTGGAGTACGTAGCTCGTGTGAGACATTGGCTACCAGATCACGGCGCGCCCGCTCGAGCATACTAATCTGGGTCAGGTCGCGAATGGTAATGAGTGTACCTACCGGCTTCTCACCATCTTCTATTAATGGCACATAGTGCAAATGAAGTGTCCGCCCGGTTGTAAGCGGGCGGATCGTCAACTCCCTGCGTTCACCATCGGTCAGAACTTCTTGCGCCAGATGATCGGCCTGATGATCACGTAAGAGCATAATCAGACCGTGACCAACGACCGGTGCTTGCGCAGCCAACAAATGTACTGCCAGGTCGTTGTGGAAAACGATAGAGCGTTCAGTATCAACGACGATCACGCCACTATCAATCGCTTGGGTCAGAGCCAGGAAGAGTAACTGGCGGTTAATATCGAAAAAAGCAGGTTTTTCGGAGGTGACACTTGACTCCAGTATAGCAGAAGCAACCACACGGTCAGGCTGTTGAGGAGGTAGCTGATCAGGAGGTGGTATGACGGGCAATGACGAGCGAGCGATCCGACGCTGTCGATGGGCAACCACGACGAGCACTATCGTCAGAACAATCGTGGCCACGGTAAGGGTTAATTCAAGCAGCGTCATTGGTGCGATTTACACTTCGTCAGTGGGTGGTTCAAACCGATAGCCAACTCCACGAACCGTCTGAATATATGTCGGCTTGCTGGGGTCTGGCTCAATCTTCTCGCGCAACCAGCGAATATGTACGTCAACTGTTCGACTATCGCCAATGAAATCCTGGCCCCAGACCCGTTCGAGTAAGAGATCACGAGTGAGGGCAATCCCACGGTTACGCATCAGGCAGGTTAGCAGATCAAACTCTTTCTGCGGCAGATTGAGTTCCTGACCATTGCGCCATGCCCGTCGACTACTGGTGTCCACCCGAATAGCGCCTGCCTCGAAGATTTCACGCACAATCGAATGCGGCTGCCGTTCACTGCGTCGCAGAATAGCTCGGACACGAGCCAGAAACTCACCAAGACTGAATGGCTTGCTCATATAATCATCGGCACCCAGTTCAAGACCAGCGATCCGATCAACTTCATCCTGGCGAGCGGTGAGCATGATAATCGGCACATCACTCTCTTGACGAAGGATACGGCAAACCGAAAAGCCATCGAGGCGGGGCAGCATAATATCGAGCACGACGAGGTCAGGCTGATCACGACGTACCCGGTCGAGGCCCTGCACACCATCAGCGGCAACAATAACGCTATACCCTTCACGTTCGAGGTTGTAGCGCAACGTCTCGGCCAGCGTCGTCTCATCTTCAACGATCAGAACTGTCGCCATAGCCACTCCACATACAATGACCGCCGAATTACGGTCGGCGGTCATTGCCACTTGGCGCATGTGGTCGGGGCGGAGGGATTTGAACCCACGACCCCCGCGTCCCAAACGCGGTGCTCTACCAGGCTGAGCCACGCCCCGTCGCCCATAAGGTTACCAGCAGTTGGGCTATTTTGTCAAGCGTCATCGTTCAGTTCGGGGGGCAATACAGGTGGCCCGCTACGCGGTCGAAGTTGCAAGCGCGCACGTACTCGTGCCATCTCGCCAACAGCCAGCCGTGCTTCGGCTATCCATTCGCGATGTTCAAACGCAAACGCACGAGCGATATAGGCCAGGGCACTGCTACGGGTATCAGCAATCCCCACTGCCACCAGCAGATCGAGCAATTCACGTTCGGCGCGACCGAGCCGTGTCATAACCGGTACCGTGCGGGTAGTGAAGAGCACTTCATGCTCGTCTGCACGCATCCCCCATGCAACCGGCACGCCGCTATGCTGCTCAATTTCACGTGCGATCCGCATTCGGTTCCGGCGAGTCTGTTCGCGCAACCGTGGAATCTCTTCGACCGGCTGGCTGATCTCGAGAATAATGAGAATCTCATCGCTGTAACGTCTGATCTCCGGCGGCCCGGCCTGTACTTCAGGCGGTAAATATTGGCTGATCAGCCGTTGAATCTCTTCGTCGTGCATTGAATGTATCCTTGCGGAGCAAGTGGCTCCTATTCCTGACTTTCCCATCATACCACAGACAATGACAGTTAACGTTGACGAAGGGCAGTGCTCATCATCAAACCGGCCAGCAACCCGATGAGACATACGGCAGCGCCAAAGACGAAGGTCTCGCCAATGACTTGGGCAGCAATCTCCATCAGAAACCTGACCGGATCGGTGACAGCGAGCGGGTTATCGACGCCTGCACGTCGCAATTCATCCTGACGATGCACGCCCCACATGGTCAGAATTGCGACGCCAACCGTCATACCTACCAGGCGCAGGGCGATGACCAGTGCCGATGCAGCTCCACGCCGATCTTCACCCGCGTAGGAAACCACTGTGTCAGCGACCGGCGCAATCACCAGACCTAAACCAATACCGGTCAAGGCCAGCTCCAGACCCATCCGCACATAAGTGACATCCGGACCCCAGAACACCATCAGACTATAACCAAGAAATGCCAGGCTCAAACCCAATACGGTTGGTAGCCGCGCTCCAAAACGTGCGGTCAGGAAACCTCCGGGAAGTGCCGCCGCCGCCATCGTCAGGGTTAGTGCCGAAAGCATCCAGCCCGCATCCCAGGCTGCAATACGCAAAATGTTACTGTCGTTCGGATAGTAGAGCAACAACCGGGTATTGATATAGAGTGGCACATTTGTGATCGCAATCGCTAACCCAAACCCAACGACCACGTTAATCACGCAGGCAATAGCCGTATTCCGCTGAGCAAACAATTCGATACCGATCAGCGGATCGGCACTGCGTCGTTCAACCCAAACGAACAGGGCCAGCAATATCAGGGCTACCACAACCAGCGGCCCAGCGTAAGGTGGCGGGCCTAGCCGTTCGCCGTAGAAATCAGTCGCGCCCAGCTCACTCCCGGCGGCCAGCCCAACATTCAAGGCAACCAGACTGCCACTTAGCAAGATTGTCCCCGGCCAATCAAAGTGACCAGGGCGCGGTGGCGTCGGCACTTGTCGCAGTGCATACCACGTGAGCACCAATGCGACCAACCCAATCGGTACATTGAGCCAAAAAAGGAGCCGCCAATCGTCAAAGATACGCATCAGTACACCACCGTACAGATGCCCCACCATCCAACCGGCAGTGTCAACCGCGCCAATGAAACCGAGCGCCGCTGCCCGCTGCCCCGGCGCAAAGAGATCACCGACCAGCGCCATTGAAACCGGCACCATTGCGCCGGCGCCAAACGCCTGAATGACCCGCCCGATAATCAGCATCGTCAGATTCGGCGCCGCTGCCACCCATGCCGAACCGAGCAGGAAGATAATCAGACAGAGCAGATAGACCCTCCGTCGGCCAAACAGGTCAGACAAACGCCCCATAAACGTGATACTAACCGTGTAGGCCAGTAAGTAGCCACTCACCGCCCATGAAGCACGGTTTAGCTCGGTGTCAAGCGAAAGGCGCAGATCGATCATAACCTTCGGCAACGCCGCACTTATCACAGTCAGATCAACGGCGCCGATGAAAATGGCAAGACAAACGAGACCCAATGTCACCCGCGGATCAAAGGGTCGTTCCTTCACGCTGGTAAGTGCAGGGTTCTTCATGGGCATTGCACCGGTTCACGAACATCAACTGCTTTGTCATACTCGCTGAACTCAAGCGTCCAGGTACTGGGGTTCGTCGCATCGGTTGCCGTATCAACCAGAATGACCCGACTGGCGCGGAGAGTCTCTTGATCGGCCCATAGATCGGTTGCCACTGGCCCGGCACCGAGCAGGTTAAGACTGATAGCCCGTAACGATTCGGCTGGTAGCGTTCCACGTAGATGGTAATGCGGACGACCATTAAGATCTTCGATACCAACCAGCGTCACATCGGCAAAATTGTTGGCAAGTAGTGATTCGATACCAATATCTGGCGCAAATAAGACTGCCGGATCGAATGTTGAACCAGCCTGCAAACACATCCACTGGCGTGTAATCGGATTGGTAGCAAACTGCTTCCCAGACACTGAAACCGTCCGAATTTCACCAATTGCGCTCCCCAACGTGATATTGAGGATTGAGAGTACTGCATCAGGGCGACGTAAATCCCCTTCAATGCTGTTCAGAATTGTGACGCCACCGGCATCAAGCGCAACCGGCTTACCACTGAGTGTTATGCGAAAATGAGCACTCTGGCTTCTTTGGGTTGCCTGCCCAATCGCGCCAGCCAGGGCACGTGGGTCGGGCGTAGGTGTGGGGGTAGGCGGCGCCGCGATTCCGCCACATGCCGCAAGCCATACGAGAAAACTCATTATTAGCCAGTTCCAGAAGCGTTTCATAAGCCCCCTTCTTTGCCAGTGAGATACCATGGGTGTGACAGTAGTATAAAGCAAGTTGTCATCGATGAGAAATGAGAGTAATTCAGGACTTCTCAATCTCAAGGTGTTTCCGGTCGGGTGGAAATCTCCTCACCTTCTCCCCAGCATCTTCATTTCTCGCAGAGGAAGGACGCTCAGCGAGCCAGCGGCGCGCACTCCCAGCAGAAAGGGAAGAGGCTGCAAACTGCTTCCCCAAGCCTGGCAATGTGGTATGCTGCACAGAGAGTCTCGCTAAAAGCATGAGAGGTGATCACTATGAAACTGGCAATCATCGGTGCTGGTGCACTGGGTAGTGTTATTGGTTTCCATCTGGCAGCCAGCAATAATGTGATATTGATCGATCTCTGGCAAGAGCATATTAACGCTATCAATACCCATGGGTTATGTTGTGTCGCTGACGATAGCGAGCAAATTCGGTTTCTTCCGGCAACGACCGATCCTGCCCTGGTTGAGCCGGTTCCAGTGGCATTGATTACCGTCAAGGCAGCTCAAACTTCCTGGGCAGCGACAGTAGCAGCTCAGATATTGCAACCAGATGGAGTTGCCTATACATTGCAAAACGGCTTGGGGAACGCTGAACTGCTTGCCCACCGGCTCGGCGCCCAGCGAGTTGGGCAAGGAGTGACTACCCTTGGCGCAACTATGGTAGCACCAGGACGTGTTCGCCTCGCCGGTCGCGGGACAACCACATTCTCCGCGACACCATCACTGAGTACAGCTTATGCTATTGCCGATGCGTTTCGGGTCTGTTCGTTGCCGGCCAGTGTTTCCACCGATTTGGTCGGCTTAGTCTGGAGCAAGTTAATCGTCAATGTCGGCATTAACGCCCTGACCGCAATCCTGAGAGTACCCAATGGGGCACTAGCCACGATACCTGAAGCCAGCAAGCTGGTACGGTGTGCAGTCGAAGAAGCCGTTACCGTTGCCCAGGCCGCTGGTATCACCATCGGATTGGCCGACCCGGTTGCCGAAACACTGGCAGTTGCGCAGGCAACGGCGGCAAATCGGTCATCGATGCTTCAGGACATCTTGCGTGGCGCCCCAACTGAGATTGAGACGATCAATGGCGCAATTGTACGTGAAGGACAACGCCTCGGTGTCCCAACACCGTTTAACGCATTCCTCTGTGATCTGATTACCGCTCTGGAAGCAACTGCACCGCTACGGGTGAGTTGACCGGTGGCGACGACGGTAAAATCCGGCTTAAGATGTTTCTCGCCGCTGTGCCGCTACCGTCATCAGTGTCGCCACCATCTGCTGTGCCCGTTGCAGCAACTCATCCATTGCATCGGCGTGGGGGAGCAAGTAGAGCGCCGCTCGTAAACCGCCCGGTGCGAACGCCGGATGGTATAGCACAAACGGATCATCGCCATCGCGCCGATAAATCTCTATCGTCATTGATTGACCGGCAGCCTGCACCACCAACGTTGAGAAGACTTCATACCCTTCCCGCGCCAGCCAGCCTGCCATATCGGCAGCTATTTCTGCTGCTCGTGGTTCAGGGCGACGGTCGTAGCGCACTACCTGGAGCACGGCGAATTCCTTTCTTTACGCTGCACGCTCGGCCAGAAAGCGATTCACAGCTTCATCCAGACTGATAATTCCCGCAATGACCGGTTCGTTGTACACCGGCACAAAATCAAAAAGGAGTGAACTGGCAGTCTCTAGTTCGCGCAGCATAATGTGGGTTATCGGTCCACCAGACGGAATCATTAACTCACGCGCAGCGCGTAACGTCGCTTCGCGATCATAAGCGACACGAACGATTTGCGCCTGCCAACCGTGACCATGATCCCAGGTAAGCCGGGCATACGCTGCCCGCCAATCGCCATCGAACGGCAGACCAACTGATCCAACATTGACGACCAGTGTCTCATCAACCCGACGAACAAATGGCATATGTGTATGCGCAGTACAGAATACAGTGGCATGGGGATCAATTCTCGTTTTCAATTCGTACTGTCCATGCGTTGGCAACAGGCCATCACGGTCGTGATGAATCGAAGCGTGATAGGCCATGATCACGCCACCACGACTGGTTAAGGCCAGATTCGTCGGCAATGCAGCAACTTCCGGTAAGAGATCGACAACCTCTTGGTGAGTCCAGATAATTGGTCCTAGCAGTGCACGTCGGCCACCTTGCGGCGGACGACCCATCTGGAGATCGTGATCATAATGTAGTACGTACCCCTCATGATTCCCGCGTAGCACGTACCAACCACGTTCAGCCCGCATTCGTAATGCCAGTTCGAGACATGGACGAGGTAACGGCCCCCGATTGATAATATCACCAGCGATAATAACGGCGTCGGGTTGCCATCGCTCTATGTCGGCAATCACAGCCGTGAAGGCAGCCAGATTGGCGTGAATATCGGCCAGAACTGCTACTTTCATCGCTACCGAACAACCTTTCGTGTATTGACGAATCGACTGACACCATCTGGTAGTGTACCATGATGATGGAACAGTTGCAGCCAGGAGAGATGATCGTGCTTACCTTTGGTCATGCCCTTTGTACTGAACCAGCTATTGCCGGTAGCCGCGAATGGCTGATCACGAACGGGATCGGTGGTTATGCGGCTGGAACCATAGTCGGCACTCTTACACGCAGCTACCATGGGTTACTCGTTGCCGCATTGAATCCCCCTCTTGGTCGTGTTCTCACGTTGGCAACACTTGATACCTATGTCAACTATCTCAGTCAACACTTTGATCTCACTGCACACCGACGTGTCGGTGAACCATCACCTGTTTGTCGATGGTTGGAACGCTGGTGGCGCGATGGCACAACACCGGTTTGGGAATACCGGCTGGCCGACGCTCTCCTTGAACGGCGCATCTGGATGATTCCAGGCGCCAACACGACGTATATTCGCTACACGGTGCAACGCGCCTCGGCGCCAATGACGCTACGGATCGATGCACTGGCAACAGCCCGCGACCATCACACAGTGAGTCAAGTGGGAGACATTCCACTTCAGGTTGAACAGATTGCTAATGGTCTCCGAGTTGGCCCCATCGCTGGTAGTCATCATCTCCGTCTGCTCAGTGATCGGGCAACGTTCGCTCCACTTGGAGGCTGGCTGACCGATCTTTACCTAGCAGTTGAAGACGAACGTGGTCAGGCTGCCGTTGATAACCTTCAGCGGATTGGCCGTCTCGTATTGACGCTCGCCGAGGGTGAGTCACTGCTCATCGCAGCTACAACCGAGTCCATGGCAACTCTCGATAGCGCTACGGCGTGGCAGCAGCGCGCCGATTACGAAGCCGCATTGTTACGTCGTATCGACTGGACAGACGATCCAATCGTGCATCAGCTCGCTCTGGCTGCCGATCATCGTTGATCGCCCGTTGGTCGAGGGTAGTCGGGGACGTACGATTATCGCCGGTTACCCATGGTTCACCGATTGGGGACGTGACACGATGATTAGCCTACCTGGGTTGACCATTCCCACCCGTCGGCCGGAAATAGCCGCCGCAGTGTTACGTACCTTTGCCCACTTCGTTGATCGAGGCATGATTCCCAACCGGTTTCCTGATGAAGGCACGGTTCCCGAATACAATACGGCCGATGCGACGCTCTGGTTTTTCGAGGCAATCCGTGCTCATCATGCCGCTTACGCTGACGATGAATTGCTGGCCGAGTTATTTCCTCTGCTTGCCGACATCATTGATTGGCACGTCCGCGGTACTCGTGACCGGATTGGCTTAGACCGGGGGGATGGCCTGCTCCGCGCCGGTACGCCGACCACGCAACTGACCTGGATGGATGTGCGGGTGCGTGGTTGGGTGGTAACCCCACGTTCAGGCAAACCGGTTGAAATTAATGCCCTTTGGTACAATGCCTTACAAAGTATGGCATCGTTTGCTCATCGGCTCGGAAAGCCAGCAGAGCGCTACGAAGCAATGGCGGCAGCGGCGCGCGCCGGGTTTCGTCGTTTCTGGTACGAAGACGGGCAATACCTCTACGATGTGATCGACGGACCACGTGGAGTAGACCCGACCTTGCGACCAAATCAAATCTTCGCGGTCAGTCTGCCGCACAGCCCGCTCACTCCCGAACAGCAACACGCGGTGGTACGGGCGTGTGCCCGGTCTCTCCTAACGAGTGTCGGTTTACGCAGTCTCACCCCCACCCACCCCGATTATGCGCCACGCTACATTGGCTCGCTCTTGCACCGTGATGGAGCGTATCATCAGGGAACAGTTTGGGCTTGGTTGATTGGACCCTTTGCCAGTGCGTTTTACCGCTTGACGAACGACAATGCGGCAACGCGCCGCCTGCTGATCCCACTCATCGATCATCTCGCTGATGGTTGTATCGGTACAATAAGCGAGATATTTGACGGCGATCCACCGCATCATCCGCGTGGTTGTTTTGCCCAGGCCTGGAGTGTAGCTGAAGTGCTACGAGTATGGTACGATTTGAGTACGCACCGTAGCGTAGTAGAATAGAGTATGTACGCCATTTCTCTCCCTGAGCCACAGCTCTCGGTGGCGAGAATAGAACGCTGTATTGTGGTTGGTAGTTCGTAGCGTGTTTGCAGAGTAGGGGCACAACCATGGGCCCCTACTATCCCCATACCTCAAGGTGAAGATGTGCAGCACCATCGTGTGTAGTGTCAGCATCCTCTGACAAGCGAGCTACCCCTCTCAAGCATATGGCTTACAGGCACTTATCACCAACAAGACGTGGCGAGATTGGGGTTCATCCACGACACAAGACATCGGCGAACAACCGAGGTAGGTGGTAAGTGTGTCGCTATCGATAAGCGTCGCCTGCGCCGGTTCGCACCCCGTCAAGAGATACGCCTGTATCTGGAGTGGTTGCCACCCAACCCCACTCAATAACAACGACCACTCTTCACCAAGACCATCGGCAGGAGGTAGCGGTAATGGGGTAGAGGGCAAAATAGCGACCAGCTCATCTGCGTGAACACGCAGCCGAACCCAATATTCGCCGACGGTCGCAAGAACCAGCCTTCCCCCGCCACGCAGCACCCGCAGCATCTCGCGCAAAGCACGTTGCCGATCGGTGAAGAGCGGCAGGGCCGCAATGCACCAGATCAGATCGACACACTCATCGCGCAGCGGCAAATCAGCGGCATCAGCAGCAATCAGTGCCAGACCCGGTCGTTTACGCAGCACTGCGGCCTGCCGGTCAATCCCGATGATGAGCGCATTGTCGGCGCAACGTTCGTACAACCAGCAGGTTTTTGCGCTATCGCCGCACCCCAGATCGAGAGCGACCTTCGCACCGGTCGGTGTAACTGCCAGCGTTGCCTGATGAAGCAGCTCAAGATACGGTTCGTGAAGAAGTGTTATCATTGTATGCACGCATACCGAATTATTGTAAACAACACTCTTATGATCAACCAACCAATTGTCATTCGCCATTTAACCGCCTTTTACGGCCCAAATATTTACCGCCCCCAGCCTGGTGTCGTCTTACGGGTGAGTGCCCCTGCTGACTACAGCGATCAACTGCGAGCCGCGATCAAAGGTGGCGCCCTGGCTATTGGGCTGGTGATTGCTCATCTTTATGTGGTTGCCCAGGCACATCATGACAGCGTGCAGATCAGTGCCTTCTTCACGACCGGCGAACCAGAAATCGGCGTCGAACTCTGTCGGTATGTCGTTGACGGCCTTAATGCCCAATTGCGCCATGATGAAACGTGGGACGCTGATGAACCACTTATGGCGTTACGTGATCGTCGGCAGGCGCAAGCGTTGCCGGTTCAGGCATTACAACTGATCGCTAATGCTCGCCACCGCAATATACCGGCTACTATCTTCCCTGATAGAAGTATTTTGCTGGGTCAGGGTGAACGGAGCTGGATCATCTCTTACGACGAGCTACGCGCTACTCCTGATCTCCAACCACCGTGGCAGCATCTCGGTCGTATCCCCATCATCGCCATCACCGGTGAACAGTACCGCAGTCAGGCAATTGCCGAACAGGCTACACGCCACCAGGGTGTGATCCTCGACCATGCCAATCGTTCAACAGTCATTCAGGCATTACGTGACCCTACTTGCCAGGCACTCATTGTCGGTTTCGACACCGACAGCTTGCTTCGTGAGGGGTTGCCATTCGATCAATGCGATCTGGCGATCATCACCGACCGCCAAGGCCAACGACCACCAACAGCCAGCGACGACGATGAATGGCTTAGAGCACTCGGACTACCGATGCTGTGCAGTACTTCGCCTGCATTGATCAATCTATCCGATCCGAACCTGCATCCGCTCCTGAACTACGCTCCGCATGGGGTGATCGGTTGGTCACCAGGTACGGATCATCGGTAGAGCGGATTAGAAAACGTGCCTCTCTCAATCCTTTTTGTCAACTCGCTTCCTCTCCCATTCTGGGAGAGGAAGGAGATGGAATTGCTGCCTCGTAGACCCCCTATTCCTTACCGGTGCTAAAAACCCAGATTTCTCAGGGAACGTACCGTGCCCGCGCAACCATTGCGTGAGGGATTGCCAACGTTCTTGCTCGCCAGCCATCCTACGTTCCCCCTTCCGCTCCCCGTGGAGAAGAGGAAGGGGGCAAGGGGGAAGGTGAGGGGCGCCAGGCGTGCTCTGCAGCACAGGTACGGAACACGATTCCCCCTTCCATCGCGGAGGGTAGACGCAAGTGTCGCACTCAAACGTTCCCCGTCAGAAAGACCCAGGAAACATTATGTGAATGCCATCGTCGCGCCTCATCGAAAGCTCAGGTTTTCGATCAGGCATTAAGAGTCAAATCGGTCGGTCACGGCACCCAGGCTGGCCGACGACACCAGACGGGCATATTTTGCCAGCACACCGCGGGTATAGCGCGGTGGCCGGGGCTGCCAGGCCGCTCGACGACGTGCCAGCTCTTCATCAGAAACATTCAACTGCAAGAGACGGGAATCAGCATCGATGGTAATACTATCTCCCTCCTCGACCAGGGCAATAGTTCCACCAACTGCCGCCTCTGGCGCAACGTGACCCACCACCAACCCATACGTTCCACCCGAAAAACGACCATCGGTTATCAGCCCCACGCTATCACCGAGGCCAGCGCCGATAATCGCCGATGTCGGTGCTAGCATTTCACGCATCCCCGGGCCACCCTTCGGCCCCTCGTAACGGATCACCACGACATCGCCGGGCTTAATCTTCCCGCTGAGGATTGCCTCCAGGCACTCCTCTTCGGCATCGAAGACTCGCGCCGGGCCGGTAATCCGACGTTGCTTGATACCGGTAATCTTCGCCACACAACCCTCTTCGGCTAG
>NZ_JPIM01000107.1 GCF_000735195.1 Chloroflexus sp. MS-G | reverse complement strand
TTACTCATTGCCGGATTGGTTCTTCTGTTTACATCCTGTACTATGACAACCTCGACTCCCACCCCGCGGAGCGGTGTGGTGACGATTGAACGAGTTGAATTCGTAGTCCTCGAGTCGTATCCATTGCAGGTGCAAGCCCACATTACCGGCTACCTTGGTGATGGCTGTACAACGCTTACCGGAATCAGTCAGCAGCGCGAAGGTCATGTAATCACGATTACAGTTAAAGCAATGCATAGCGGTGCCGAAATGTGTCCGGCAATTGCCCCAATGCTGGATCAATCGGTTATGCTTGAAGGTTCGTTTACCCCCGGCCAGTATACAGTTATCGTGAACGGAACCGCTTACCAATTGACGGTGTAAGTATCTGTTACACCGTATATGTACCGAGGGACACGGCAGCGCCGTGCCCCTGCGGATGACGTCACACCCGCAGGTCATCCCCGTCGGCATCCAGCAGATCGTCCGACGGGGCCATTCATTCCGCACCATCCGGCGACGAGAGCGACCAATCGGTGTCCGTCGTCTCCGTAGCGCTACCGTGGTGGTCGCCGTCTGCCACGGTCGAAGTGTCTCATCGCCATACGACGCACCCATCTCATCTTCGCCGATAATGGGAGGTGAAGAGGCACGGCGGCGCCAAGCCTCTGTGAACGACATTGCGCCCGCCAGGTCATCCCATCGGCGTTCGGCGGGAGCCATATCTATCGATAGAAGCCTTCCGTCGTAACCTGACGCAAGGATTTCGGATAGCGATCCTCATCAGCGCTGGAAAACAGCACCGCCTCTCATCGGTCTCAGGTATCGGGCCAATTCTCTGAAATGCTTTGAAAATTTAAGATCACTATCCACATATGTGAACGATTATCTTGCTATGATAGTTGCAGTGATGTTGCAGTACTGGCAACATCGGCATGCGACACTCCGGTCGTCGCACCTAGAGATTGACGTTACCGGAGGGTAGCAATGTTTGGGAGCAAGCAGAGCAAGCAGCAACGACTTGAGCGGTATGCCGAACTATTGGCCGAGGAACCATTGACCGCAGCCGAATTAGCGTACCGGTTAGGGGTGCCGCGTTCGACTGTGATCCGTGATCTACCTCTGCTTGAAGAACGTGGCTTGCTGCTAACCGAAGATCAGGAAGGGAGGTTACATCTGTTTCAGCGTTGGTGGTAAGTTTCTTTGCAACAAACATCTGTGCTGTTGCCATTTTTCGAGCAGTTGCATGCTATAACTCACATCAGGAATAAAGCGTAGAACGTGGGTATGCTACTAACCGGCGCTCGAGGGAGACCCTATGTCGCGGTTGGAACGGCTCATTACGATTGACCAGATGATTAGGACCAAGACGTATCCATCGGTCGCCGATTTTTGTCGGCGTTTTGAAGTGAGCGAGCGGGCCATTTACGACGATCTAGCGTATCTGCGTGATCGGATAGGCGCACCACTGGTTTACAGTCGGCGGCACGGTGGCTACTTCTACCGCGATTCAACATGGGTGATGCCGGTGCTGCACGTCAGCGAGGGGGAATTACTGGCGTTTTTGATCAGTACCGAGCTTAGCCGACGCTACCTGGGTACCTCATTTGCCGCGCCGCTTCGGAGTTTTATACAACGGATCGGACGCTACTTGACCGACCAGATGAGTGTCCATCCTGAAGCATTGCTCGATCATTTGACATTCCAACCCGGAGCGCTGGCTCACGTTGATCCTGACCTGGTGCAGGTCATCAACGAGTGTATCCGTGAGTATCACCCTATCGAGATCACCTATTTCACGGCCAGTCGTCAGGAGGTAACGCAGCGCCTGATTGAGCCATATCACCTCTTTCTAGCCCGTGGTGACCTTCAGGTCATCGCTTTCGATCATCGGCGGGGAGAGATACGGCAATTTGCGCTCTACCGGATCAGGCACTGGCAGGTGCGGCGGCAAAACCGTTTTGTGCGTGATCCCAACTTCGATGTAAACACCTATTTACGCAACGGTTTTCTTGGTCAGGGGAGCATGTATTCGGTCGAGATTGTGATTGCGTTTGATCGATTCCAGGCGCCGTATATTCGTGAGCGGCAGTGGCATCCCACACAGCAGATCGAGGAGCAGGCCGACGGTGGCCTGGTGTTGCGTTTTCAGAGCGGTGCGCTCGACGAGGTGAAGCGCTGGGTGTTGGGGTATGGGTCACATGCTCTTGTGCTGGCGCCACCTGAGTTAGTGCAGATGGTTGCCGCTGAGTTGCAGCAAGCATCAGCAAATTACGCGCAGACTGCAACTATGTTGCAGGGTAGGATGCTACACTGCACAGAGGAGCGTGAGATGTAGTACAGGAGGAGAATAAGGTGTCAGCTTACCGTTTTTCCGGCGGTTGACCGTGCTGTCTACGCCAGCACCAGCATAGCAGGGACGGGCTGGAAACTCACTCGCTTACGAACACAGCGTTTCGCACACTCCCGCATTCATGTGCGAGCCTGAGGTACGCAATGAGAGGACGGAAGAATGAACAAGATAACCTATACCGGCCATCCATTTATTGATGTTGGTTTTGCTACCATGACGGCCTTCGTTGGCAAACAGCGGTTTGCCGATCTCGACACGCAAGATTTGCAGCGGATCGCCGATTACATCGAAGCGAATTATGTACGACAGCCGTTGCGTAGCTTCTTGACCGTTGCCTTTACCAGTAACGCATGGTTTGCCCAATCGGCTTTTAACCCTAACCGACCTGGACTATCGCCTGAGCAACGGGCTGAAGCGCAGCAGAAGCGCCAACACTGGGCTGAGCGCCATTTGCGACAGTGGGCGCTTGCTATTGCCAACACTGAACCCTGCCTCTTTACCGGTTTACCGGCGGCCGGACTTGAGTTGTCGCAGAAATTGCAACCAGGTCGGGTAGGGCGGGCGCAAATGCCATTGCTTCAAGGTGATGATGCGATCAACTTCTTTATTAACGGTGATCCCGGTTTGCCGATGGCACCAGAGGCAATCCTGGCTCTACAGACGATGCCGCTTGGCTGCGCCAAGGTTGGTGGCGGGTTGCTGGCCGTGCATTGTGATGATGAGCAGCTGACAATTGGCTTTGCAAATCAATTTCTGCAACGTAATCTGAGCGATGTTGCCAAAGCGCAGGCTGCTGGTGAAGATAAGTTACCCGGTTCGCCACGGAGCTTGAAAACACTGTTAGTCGAAACCCTGACCGACATCCTGAATCGTCAGCTTCAAGCAACGGCGTATCGCCAACATCGTCCGGCGATCACCGCATATTACTTTAACAACGGTCAGTCACCGTTCCTGGAAATATACCATCTCCCATTGCAGATTACCGGCTTTCTGCTGGCCGTGCAGACCCCAACCTACCGGCAACTGTGGAATGAGTTGGTAAAGCGGAGCTGGCAGGTCGTTGCGGCAACGAGAAAACGGAACAAAGCCGCCGAACCATCTGAACCACGCTCGAACTATCTCTACGAAGACCTGTTTACGCTGCCGGAACAGGCTGCGCGTTTTGTGCGGACCTATTTTCTCCGCAAACCTGATCTCAGGCGGTCGGCTGATGACCCACGTCACGGCTATTCAACTTTGCGAGAGGCTGAGCTGATTTCCTGGCCGTTGGTTGAACTTTTTGTACAGGAGGTAATGCTTATGACTGATGACCGGGTAGCAATTCTGAAAGAGCTAGGTGATAAGCTGGCCGATTACACCAGGTATCAGGGCGGCAAGCGCTTCTTTCGCCAGTTCTTTACGACGCAACGTAGCAATGACTTTCTAACGTTGCTTAGCAAGACCAACATTGAATACACCCGTTACAAGCGTGGTACAGATACCCTGTTGGATCTCGATAGTTTTTTAGCCGTTTTTATGGAGGGCGAAGAGGTATTACGGAGTGACTGGCGACTGATGCGCGATCTGGTGTTGATCCGCATGGTCGAGCAATTACGTGATTGGATTGCTGCAAATGAGGATGCGATTCCGACCGAGGAAGAGGTTGTGGTAAACGACTAGAAAGGAGAGCAACGAACGATGGCATTCGTGACCGGTTTACTGCTGATTGATGCTCCAGCATCGGCCCTCAACAATTTGGGCAATATTCCCGGTGAACGGGAAGAAAATACGGTAGGTGTGAAAGTGATCTCCACCAAAGCCGGTAATTTCCCCTACGTTTCGGCGCAGGCATTTCGCTACTGGCTTCGGATGACGCTCGAACAACGGGTTCCGGAGTGGAAAGCTTCGCCCATTTTCCGCGAAGAGAAGATTGCCTACACCGACGCCAACCCGATCCGGTATTGGGACGATGACCTTTTCGGGTACATGCGGGCGCCCGGCAAAGCTGACACTGCCAAACGGAGTCGTGAGCAAATCAGTTCGCTTGAAGAATCAACACCGGTGAAGGATACGGTTACTCGCGCCTCACCATTCCGTGTTAGTACGCTGGTTTCGATTGCTCCTGTCAATCCGACCAGTGATTTCGGTGTCATGGCTCGCCACGAGGGGAATCCGGTGCCGCATGAGCATCAATTTTACCGGACAACGTTAAAAGGGCTGTTTTCACTTGATCTGTGGGCTTGCGGCACCTTCTCGTACCGCAATCGCACCGGTTTCCGCAATCTTGACGAAGAACGGGTTCGCCTGATTGGTGATGTGCCTGGGGTTGAACACCTCGAAAACGAGAAATCGTATCGGTTGCCGAAAGCCGAGCGGCTGGCACGGGTGAAGGCCCTCTTTACCGGCATGGCGCAACTGGAAGGTGGGGCAAAGCAGACGTTGCACTATACCGATGTCAGTCCGGCGCTGGTGATCTTTGCCGTCACTAAGGGCGGAAACCATATCTTCCACCATACCGTTGGCGCCAATCGGGTCGGATTGCCGGAGATCAAGATCGAGGCCTTGCGTGACGCATTGCGAGTTTTCGCCGACGGTATCCTCTCACCGGTGTACGTAGGCTGGGTAAAAGGTTATCTCGACGAGGCGCGGGCCAGTTTTGAGCAGTTCATTGCCGATTATAATGCGCATGCCTCTGCTCAGAACCTGCCCCAAATTCGGCTGAGCCATCCCCGTGAAGCATTCACCACCTTCGTTCAAGATTGCGATCAGCATCCTGAATGGCTGGACTAGGAGATAGATATGAAGGTGCTCAAGATCGTGCTCGAAGGCATATCAACTTCGTTCCGGTATCCCCACTTTATGTTGGGAGAACAGCCGAGCTTTCCATTGCCGCCACCCGCGACCATCTATGGGCACATTTGCAGTGCCCTGGGTGACTGGATCGATCCAGAAGGTGTAAGGTTTGCATACCATTTTACCGTTGCCGGTGCAGGGTACGACCTTGAGCATATCCACGTGCTCTCGGTAGCATCGGGGAAACTACCCGGTGGCGAACCCAAGGTGCTTGAAGGGAACATCAATCCCTTCAAGCGCCATATCCTCCTCTTCCCACGCTTGACGCTCTACATCAACCGACCCGACTGGATCGATGCTTTCCGTTTCCCGCGTTATCCGGTCATCTTGGGGCGCTCGCAGGATTTAGCCGCATATACGCAGGTAGACATTGTTGAGCTTCAGCAAACTGATCAAGCCTACTTTGAGCACACCCTGCTCCCATACCGCATGGCTGCCCAAATACCGGCCGGTATTGTGACATTAATGCCGCGCTGGATAGACTATCATAACCGCCGGAAGCCCAGCTTTGAACGCTATCTGATGCTCACCGAACGGGTAACGACCAAACAAATGCTGAAATTCGGCGAACAGACCACAAGCTATTGGAGTGATCCAACAGCACCGACTGTTGATGGTTTGATGTTGGGTTTGTGGTTTCATACCTTTGTAGGAGTATCTGATGAAGCCTTCTCCCTGGCCTGACCACATCGATGATTTGCTGGCAAAGAGCCAGCAGCACGGTGGTGAGACTCTGGCCGCACATACCTGGGATGTGCTCTGTCGGTTAGCCGATCTCTACCGCCTGCGCCCGAGTCTGCTTCCCGACCGGCAGTGGCACTGTCTCTACTGGGCTGCTTTTCTGCACGACTTTGGCAAAGCAGCGCATGGCTTTCAACGGCGGTTGAAAGGTGGCCCACCCTGGCCGCATCGTCACGAGGTACTCTCGTTGGGCTTTGTTGATGCAATTGCCCACGACTTCAGTGAAGAAGAACAGCGTTGGCTGGTGGCGGCGATTGTGTCTCACCATCGCGATGCTGCTGAAATCGCCGAACTGTATCCGCCTGGATTGCGTAAAGACCCGCTTATTGAGCTGTGCAACGACCTGCCAGAGCAAACGGCGCAAGGTTTGCTCACCTGGTTAGATACCTGTGCCAATCCCTGGCGTGACCAACTGGGGATAGGGCAGGTAGTAGCCGCGATTACTCCGCAACCCTGTCGTGTCAATCCCGAACGGGTACGACACTGGCTGGGAGAATATCAGCGTTGGGTTGATCAGCTCGCCAGTTCGCACACGGCAAAGACTGATCGTCTCCCCGGTATCCTCTTGCGCGGTTTGATCACCACTGCCGACCATCTGGCTTCGGCCCATCTGCATAGTATGCCGGCGCCGATCCGGTGTTCCTGGGAATCGCTTTTCACCGGCAAGAAGGTCTATCCTCACCAACAGGACAGTGCAAAACAGTCGGGACGTACAACCTTCCTTATGGCACCAACCGGCAGTGGTAAAACCGAAGCGGCGCTGGCCTGGGCACTGGGGGATGGAACGCAGGCAGCCGCACGAATCTTCTACGTTCTGCCGTACCAGGCCAGCATGAATGCGATGTATGACCGTCTGCGCCATCTCTTTGGCGATCAGGCAGTTGGTCTCCAACACGGACGGGCAGCGCAAGCTCTTTATGCCCGGTTCCGTGATGGTGAAGAGTGGTCGGCGAGCATTGCACGGCGCATACAATGGGAGAAGAACCTCAACCTGTTGCACGCCCGTCCTCTTAAAGTTCTCAGCCCATACCAACTGCTCAAAGCACTGTTCCAACTGCGCGGCTTTGAAGCCATGCTAACTGACTACACGCAAGCAGCGTTTATCTTCGATGAGATTCACGCTTACGAACCAGAGCGACTAGCGCTGATCACCGGCCTGATGCGCTATCTCCGCCAGTATCTGAACGCCCGTTTCCTTGTGATGTCGGCAACATTTCCCTCACTCATCATTGACCGACTGACCCATGCCCTTGGTAAACCAGCGATGGTTCAGGCGACGCCGGACATCTTTGCCCGTTTCCGTCGTCATAAGCTACACCTGCGCGATGGTGAATTGATCGATCCGGAGACCATTCAAGAGATTGCTAACCGTGTCCAGGCTGGTCAGCAAGTGTTGGTGTGTGCGAACACCGTCGCACGTGCGCAGATGCTTCGTGATCTCCTGGCTCAGGCTGCTCTGAAAGAAGAACAGCTTATCCTTCTCCACAGTCGGTTTACCTATGGTGATCGCAACCGGATCGAACAGACTATTCGGAATCGCTGTGCGCATGGCAGTGGCCAACGTGCGCCGTTAGCACTCGTTGCTACGCAAGTCGTTGAAGTCAGTCTCGATATTGACCTCGACACTATCTACACCGATCCGGCGCCGCTGGAAGCACTCTTACAGCGATTTGGACGAGTCAACCGGCGTGGCACGAAAGGAATCGCCCCTGTTTACGTCTTCCGCCAACCGACCGATGGTCAGGGAGTATATGGTCGTCACTGTGATCCAAACCAGGCCGGCCACATCGTGCGGGTCACTTTAGACGAACTTAAGCATCACGATGGTGAGGTCATTGATGAAGCTGCCGTTCAGGAATGGCTCGACCGTATCTACGCCGATCCCCAGCTCCATCAGCAATGGCGAGAGGCATTCGAGCGTATGCAGCAACAAGTTGACCTCATCATCAACGGTCTCTGCCCATTTAAGAGTGATGACCAGCGTGAGGAGGAATTCGATAAGATGTTCGATGGTGTCGATGTGGTACCCCAATGCTTTGAACGAGTCTACATCGATCTGCTGATGAACGAACACTTCATCGAGGCGAACGACTATCTGGTCAGTATCAGCAAACAGCGCTTTGCCATCTTACGCAGCCAGGGCAAACTCCAGCCAGCAGAATCGGGAGGGCAACGGCACATCTGGATTGCCCAAACTCCTTACGACTCACGGAACGGCCTTTCGTTTGGTGATATTGTCAGTGATCCAGATTGGAGCTAACTATGACCCTTACCGTACATCATCTCGTCTTCACCGTTACCGCCGCGACCCCGATTATGCTGGCCGCGCAAAGTGGGCCGGCGGTACGGGGAGCGATTGCCAATTCACTATGGGAACGATTCTGCGCCAATAAAGAGGCGATCACCTGTGCTGGCTGCATGCTGTACCAACACTGCCCGGTCGCTGCACTGGTGGCGCCGATGCGCAGCGAAGACGAAAAAGGCAGTGAACAACGACCGCGTCCATACGTTGTTCGTCCACCGCTTGATAGCGGGCGGCGATACCAACCAGGTGAAACCTTTCAGTTTGGACTGGCCCTCTTTGGCAAAGCCGAGATCTTCTTTCCGTACCTCGTGATGGCTGTTCACGAACTAGAACGGGACGGCATCGGCATAAAGCTACCTGAATTGGGGAGTCGTCGCGGACGCTTCGCGCTCCAGGCCATCGAAGCGTACAATCCACTCACCGCAACACGGCAAACTCTCTACTCACAACCCGGGAGAACCGTTAATTTCCCTGGATTACCGATAGATTCAACGACAGTAGCCGATTACGCGGCGCGGTTGCCGACCGATCAGATCACCTTCACCTTCCACACGCCACTGCGACTCATCGATCAGGATCGGCTGGTGAAAAACATTGCCTTACGGCCGCTTATTCAGCGCCTGATGAGGCGCCTTGACGATCTCTCGCAGGCGTATGGTGATGGTCCGCTCACCATTGATTTTCGCGGCCTGCTAGAAATCGCTGAACAAGTAACAGTCACAACTGACCAAACACGCTGGATCGACGTTGTGAGCGTCTCATCACGCCAGCAACGACGAACACCTGTCGGTGGTCTGATCGGCAGTGCCACCTTTGCAGGCCCACTGGAACCCCTGCGCGAACTGATTGTCTGGGGGAGCCTGATCCACGTCGGGCGCAACGCAGTCAAGGGAGACGGATGGTACACACTGGAGGGCATGCCCTCATTTCCGGGATTTGACACCAGCGTATTCTCTCGTTAGAGTATGTGTGAACATTTCGTCGCCAGCACGCTAATTAGCACAATCTTGCATCGCACCCGATGCGTGCTGCGTGTATTGCTTCCGCACCTTAACAATAGAAGATTGTGGGTGACGTCGGTTGATTGCCATCGTAGCAAAAGGAGACTCTACCATGGAACTCATCGTTGACGAACGAGGCAGCTTCATTGGCAAACATCAGGGCCGTCTACGGGTCACAAAAGACAACGAATCGGTGAAAGAGGTCCCAATCATGCATCTGCGGCAGGTCATCATCTGCGGGAGTGGTGTTGGGATCAGCAGTGATGCAATACGTGCATGTAGTGAAGAGGGCATACCTATTCACTTCATCAGCACAAATGGCACCCCGTATGCCAGCCTGTACAGTGCCGGTCTCACTGGTACAGTACTCACTCGCCGCGCCCAGCTCCGCGCTTATGACGGCCCAACCGGCGTCGCCCTGGCGCGCAGTTTCACATTAGGGAAGCTAGGCAATCAGGCGAACCTGCTGCGTTATGCAGCGAAAAATCGCAAAGAACAGGCGCCCGAAGTGTACGAACTGCTCATGACAACGGCGGCAGAAGTTACCGATTACCAGATTGCTGTCGAGCGTTTACAGGCCGACACCGTAGACGACATTCGTGAAGAACTCATGGGCATCGAAGGTCGTTATGCAGCTCGTTACTGGCAAGCCATAGGTGCACTCATACCGCCAGAACTCAACTGGCCGGGACGTGAAACACGAGGTGCCAGTGATCCATTCAATCAGGCATTAAACTATGGCTACGGTGTTCTCTACAGACAGATTGAACATGCCATTGTCTTAGCCGGTCTAGACCCGTATGCTGGCCTGTTGCATGCCGACCGACCGGGCAAACCGAGCCTTGTCCTCGACCTGATCGAGGAATTCCGACAGGCCGTGGTTGATCGCCCGCTCCTCGGCCAGGTCACTCGTGGCTGGCAGATCGGTCGCGAAGAAGATGGACGGCTCGACCAACCGACTCGTGAGCGCATTGCTACCAAAGTCCTAGAGCGCCTCAATTCGACTGAGCCATACGAAGGTAAACGACAGCCGCTGCGACACATTCTCCAATGCCAGGCCCGCCACATCGCCACCTTCGTCCGTGGCGAGCGCGAGACCTACACACCGTTCATTATGGGGTGGTAACGGAGGTCAGCAATGCACTGTCTCGTTATCTACGACATCCCCAACGATCGCGCACGGCAGCGTGTAGCTGATGCCTGCCTCGATTATGGTTTGCAGCGGATACAGTACAGCGCATTTGCCGGTAATCTCAGCCGAGCCCATCAACGGGCGCTCTTCGGTGAAATCACCCGGCGGCTGAAGGGCCACACCGCAAACGTGCTACTGTTCGTCTTTGATGCTAAAACGTGGAGCGAACGGCGAACTCTGGAGCAACAGTATGATGATGCCTGATCTCGACACCATCGAAGTGAGTGACATTAAGCAATGGCGATACTGTCCAAGAGTTGTCTGGTATACCTATTGTCTGCCATCCATCCGACCGAAGACCGATCTCATGCGTCAAGGTGCTGCCAGTCACCGTGCCGAGGAAGATCGGGAAGAGCGCCGTTCGCTCCGCACATATGGATTGAAAAGTGGCGAGCGCTTCTTCCACGTCTATTTGCGATCAGAGCGCCTTGGCGTTCGCGGCATCCTTGATCTAGCGATTGCAATACCCAACCGATCAGACCCGGCAGCAAAAGTTGTCGTTGTTGACTACAAAGATAGCGAACAGAAAGCTGGTCCACACTTCAAACTGCAAGTTGGCGCCTACGCACTCCTGATCGAAGACGCCTGGGGACTACCGGTAGAAACCGGCTGGATCTACCACATACCATTACGCAAAGCCGAAAAAGTCCCGATCAGCCCGCAACTACGTCAAAACGTCCTTGAAACCATCGCGGCGGTGCAGAAAGCCATTCAAACCGAGGCCCTACCGGCGCCGCCGACCAGTCGCGCAATGTGCGTCAACTGTGAATTCCGCCGCTTCTGCAACGACGTTGTATAGAGTCGGCTCTAAAACTGCCCGTATAAACGGTCGACTCGCAACTCAGGCATCAAAGGTCTCGTATAAAGACCTTTGATGCCGAATACAAAGATCGCCTGATCGCAGATTTAAAGCATCAGAAAAGGATCAAAAAGCATCTCGCAACTCGGTAGCAATTTCACGCAAACAACGAGTTGCGACAGTGGAGCAATTCCCCCACTTGCGCAGTGTCCAAAGAACGATATAATGAATGTACAGAAAGGCTTATGAGGCGTCAGGGAAGAGGTACGAGGGTCAACACAGCGAGGGGGACGAAAAAGAGAGGCGCCCTTTCAACAATTTCGGCTCACGGTAGAGCACTGAAACCTCGGGGGAGCGTGAGCGCGATCGCCTGCTCGTGCATGCGACTTTCAACAATTTCGGCTCACGGTAGAGCACTGAAACACCCACGGGATGAGATGCGCTGGCAGCGGTGCGAGCTTTCAACAATTTCGGCTCACGGTAGAGCACTGAAACGCCACCGCGTGAGCACGGTCAGCGCCGTGCACCGGCTTTCTTTCAACAATTTCGGCTCACGGTAGAGCACTGAAACTGATAGGAGCACCGGAGCGGATCGTCTCCCACGACGGCTTTCAACAATTTCGGCTCACGGTAGAGCACTGAAACTCGACCGTGCGCCCGTTGGTGGGTGCGCAGCTTCTGCCTTTCAACAATTTCGGCTCACGGTAGAGCACTGAAACCTCATACTGTGCAAAGTGGCACAGCGTTGCCCACAGCTAGCCTTTCAACAATTTCGGCTCACGGTAGAGCACTGAAACTCCAGCAGGCTGTTCCACACCGGTGCGTGGAAAGCGGGCTTTCAACAATTTCGGCTCACGGTAGAGCACTGAAACCGTTGGAACAAGCGTGGCACTATCTCCCTCCCCACGTGGCTTTCAACAATTTCGGCTCACGGTAGAGCACTGAAACATCCCGGTGAGCCTGGTGCAGTATCTATGGTCGCAGTGGCTTTCAACAATTTCGGCTCACGGTAGAGCACTGAAACGCGAAACGCGAAAATCCGACTCTAATTTGCGCAACAGCTTTCAACAATTTCGGCTCACGGTAGAGCACTGAAACAGCGGATGAGCCGGTAAAGGCGTCAATTCTTACGTCTTTCAACAATTTCGGCTCACGGTAGAGCACTGAAACATCCGCGTCGGTGTCGGGAAGTTCGTTACTCCGCGTCCACTTTCAACAATTTCGGCTCACGGTAGAGCACTGAAACAAATTAGACCAAACAAACTTCACTGCCGCCACCAGTCTTTCAACAATTTCGGCTCACGGTAGAGCACTGAAACAGCGCGTTGGCAGCTTCGAGCACCACAGCGCGCCTGGTCTTTCAACAATTTCGGCTCACGGTAGAGCACTGAAACCGCAGCGCCGGAAGCCCGAGCGCGGCTCGTCTGGCCGCCTTTCAACAATTTCGGCTCACGGTAGAGCACTGAAACGTACTGACCCGCTCGCGCTTCGTCGAGCGAGTTGTCTTTCAACAATTTCGGCTCACGGTAGAGCACTGAAACAAACCGGCATAAGACCGTTGCCGGTGTGCACGATGACTTTCAACAATTTCGGCTCACGGTAGAGCACTGAAACACGCGACCGTAATTGCTAATAACCGCGAAAAACGCCTTTCAACAATTTCGGCTCACGGTAGAGCACTGAAACAACCTCGACCAGCGCAGCAGCCTCGTTGTAATCAGTGCTTTCAACAATTTCGGCTCACGGTAGAGCACTGAAACCTGTTCTGCCAGACGGGATCGTCTACATCCCGCCAGTAGCTTTCAACAATTTCGGCTCACGGTAGAGCACTGAAACCGCGTCGCAGGCGAATTGGTCAGACGCAGCGCAGTCTTCTTTCAACAATTTCGGCTCACGGTAGAGCACTGAAACAACGTTACCATTTCGTCCTGTTACGGCTGGGTTGTCCTTTCAACAATTTCGGCTCACGGTAGAGCACTGAAACTCAACAACGCCTGTGTGCGGCATATACCCTCCTTCCTTTCAACAATTTCGGCTCACGGTAGAGCACTGAAACCTGCTGATTGACACCCTCGCGCTGGCGCTGGAGCACTTTCAACAATTTCGGCTCACGGTAGAGCACTGAAACGCGCTGGGCTTCCTCTTCCGCGAGCGCTTCCGGCACACTTTCAACAATTTCGGCTCACGGTAGAGCACTGAAACCTTCAGCGCGTCAGCAAGCGCTGGGACGGGCTGACGAGGTCTTTCAACAATTTCGGCTCACGGTAGAGCACTGAAACGCGCGGCGGCGTTTCTGGCAACGTTTGACTGGTTGTTCTTTCAACAATTTCGGCTCACGGTAGAGCACTGAAACCTTTGACCACGAGACGTTTTATATTCAACGTCTCAACTTTCAACAATTTCGGCTCACGGTAGAGCACTGAAACCTTCAGCTTCGTCGAGGTTGGGGAATACACACAACGCTTTCAACAATTTCGGCTCACGGTAGAGCACTGAAACAAGAGCGCTTCAGACTATTTGAGCAGTTGGAAGCACCTTTCAACAATTTCGGCTCACGGTAGAGCACTGAAACCACCGAAACCGGCCCGCATCCGCGCATCGTTGTCATCTTTCAACAATTTCGGCTCACGGTAGAGCACTGAAACCGAAGCGTTGTTGACCGAGGCCTATTCAGGCCGCGTTGACTTTCAACAATTTCGGCTCACGGTAGAGCACTGAAACCACCGCGACGCGGTATACTAGAGACACAACAAGCGACTTTCAACAATTTCGGCTCACGGTAGAGCACTGAAACATCTTTATAAAGTGTTAGCGTCGCTCTATGGAGTGGCCTTTCAACAATTTCGGCTCACGGTAGAGCACTGAAACCGCCGGTGGTGGCGCGGCTGGTGCGGAAAGCGATTGGCTTTCAACAATTTCGGCTCACGGTAGAGCACTGAAACCCGCCAGCCGTCGGCAGCGGCTTGCTCAATTGTATCGTACTTTCAACAATTTCGGCTCACGGTAGAGCACTGAAACTCCAGCATCATCTGTCGCAACTGCTGAAACGCCCGCCTTTCAACAATTTCGGCTCACGGTAGAGCACTGAAACACATCGCGGACGGCTTACTCAGCGCGCTTGATCTCCTTTCAACAATTTCGGCTCACGGTAGAGCACTGAAACGAATACGGCAAGTCTTGAACACTAATCGCGGTCTTGCTTTCAACAATTTCGGCTCACGGTAGAGCACTGAAACGACGTTCCGGCGGGTTTTTTGTTTTGTGAAGTGAAACTTTCAACAATTTCGGCTCACGGTAGAGCACTGAAACGCTGCTGCGGGAGTGGCGCGAGCGCTGGTTAAACAGCTTTCAACAATTTCGGCTCACGGTAGAGCACTGAAACGGCGCGGAAGCTTCATATTCCCGTCGCGGAAGCAGCTTTCAACAATTTCGGCTCACGGTAGAGCACTGAAACCGCGCCGCCAGCGCGGAACTGGCGCGCTGGCGGTGTCTTTCAACAATTTCGGCTCACGGTAGAGCACTGAAACATCCACCAACCACCCCAACGCGCTTGCCCGCGCTTCCGCCTTTCAACAATTTCGGCTCACGGTAGAGCACTGAAACCGCTGGCGGCGCGAGGCGCTGGCGCGGGTTGGTGTCACTTTCAACAATTTCGGCTCACGGTAGAGCACTGAAACCTTGCGGTGCGGGTTGGTACGTCATCACCCAGCACTCTTTCAACAATTTCGGCTCACGGTAGAGCACTGAAACAGCAGCGCGAACGTTATCCGCCGCTCGCAAGCCGAAATCTCTTTCAACAATTTCGGCTCACGGTAGAGCACTGAAACAGCCAGCGCGGGTTGTTTGTGGTGCGGCACAACAATGAGCTTTCAACAATTTCGGCTCACGGTAGAGCACTGAAACTCTCACCAGTGTTGGTGAGAGGGTTTTGAATTGATGGCTTTCAACAATTTCGGCTCACGGTAGAGCACTGAAACGCCAATTCTTTGAAATCGGATTAACGTCAACCGCAGGCTTTCAACAATTTCGGCTCACGGTAGAGCACTGAAACCCCTTCTCTATTTACCAACCGTCACAACACTCATTTTTCCTTTCAACAATTTCGGCTCACGGTAGAGCACTGAAACAACCGCGTATTTTGAGCGCGGCGCGGTGCGGCCAACGGCTTTCAACAATTTCGGCTCACGGTAGAGCACTGAAACCGAACAGAATTGTTAGAAACTCGAACGCAAATGACCTTTCAACAATTTCGGCTCACGGTAGAGCACTGAAACATCACCGCCGCCTCGCCGCTGCGCACAATCTCACCCTTTCAACAATTTCGGCTCACGGTAGAGCACTGAAACCGTCGGTTGGTCGTTGCGCAAACATCCAGACCGTTGGCTTTCAACAATTTCGGCTCACGGTAGAGCACTGAAACCGTTGCAGCGTATCGTTTGATTGTACGCTGCAAAA
>NZ_JPIM01000106.1 GCF_000735195.1 Chloroflexus sp. MS-G | reverse complement strand
AATGTGGGCCTCCGGCTCGCCCATCACCCCCCCGCAAGCGGGGAGGAGGAAGTGGCCCCGACCACGCGCTGACGCGCTGCTACCTGGGCGTGCGGGCCTCCGGCCCGCAAATGAGTCAGAAGGTGAACGAACGGAACCTTGTTCGTCTGGGAATGCGGGCCTCCGGCCCGCAAATGAGTCAGAAGGTGAACGAACGGAACCTTGTCTTGGCAAGCTATTGTCCAAAGATGCTGCGCAGTGTGAGCGTACCTGGTAATCTTGTGGTTACCCTGAACCCCTTCCACTCCCAAACGGGAGTAGAAGGGTAAGGTGGAATGCAATTGATCTTCGGGCAAAGAATATTTGGAAACGGGTCTAAACTTATTGAGTCACCGTCAACGTTCCCTTCATCCCGGCGCTATAGTGCCCGACGAATGTACAGATGTACAGATACGTTCCGGGAGGTGGCGTGCGGAAGGTCACACTTCCCGTCTGACCGACATTGAGCATCGCCGTCCAGGCCAGTGCGTTCGGTGTATCAGGCGGCGGCACAAAGAGGCCATCAGCATTATTCTGTGCAGCAGTATTCACGGCCTCCGCCACATCGTCGCCGCCATTCACCAGCACCCAGTTGTGTTGGACGCCCAGATTATTCTCGTTGATAAAATCAAGCCGCACAACAGTATTTGCCGGTACAGAGAGTGATTTCTCTACGAAGGCTAACGCATTTGGATCAGCACGCACTTCAATTGTGCGGTTTGGTGTCTCATCAACTACATTCGAGCCACCAGGAGCATTTGCTGCTTGAGCTGCTGGAGGCCGCGTCGGTTGGGCAGCCGCCGGAGCAGGCGTCGGGCGAGGGGTAGCTGTGGGACGTGGGATAGCCGTAGGACGTGGGCCAGCAGCGACAAAGCCACCTGCGCTTGCATTGGAGGCAATCATCACGATCAGCATAATCAAACCTGCGCCAAATGCCAGACCCATCATCACAATGAGCGGTGGGCCGCCAGCACTTCCGCCCGAAAAGGTAGAACCCCCATTGCTGCTACTACGCGAACGGAAACTGCTTCTCCCAGAACCTCGCCAGCTCATCTGTAACCTCCTCTGTCTCGTCAGTGTGTGATATTCGGCACATTCCTAGTGTAGCACAAAATAAATCATTGATGTATAACGGATTTGCTGGTAGGAAAAGAAGATGTATAAAAAGATAAACGGTGTCTGATGTAGAACGGCTGGCTTCCTAGAGCCTTCCGAAATATCTTGTTGCAGGAATGAAGATTCAGGTGAGGCGGTTCACGAACCGTCTCGTGGCACGGTCGGGGCGCAGCGCCGCCGCGCCCGTCCTTCAAACGGTGAGAACACTGCCCTCTCGTTGGGAACCGGTTTTTCAAAGTATTCATTCTGCACGGCAGCGGAGAATATAGGGAAGCGGCAAGCGAAATGAACGTAAAAGCGTTAGCCTTCCGCTCGCACCAGAGGCGAGGAAGGGGAAGATGGCGGTAGAGCGAGAACTCGCTTCTCCCCATCCCTCTTTTCCTCATCATACCCGTCACGCAAGGTTAGTGGGGGATTCTAACCTCGCTACAGTGAACCTGGGGCGATGGTAATGGTTTCTAACCGTGTACCGCACAACGGAGGTTTGAAAGCCCGTGCTCCATAGAAAAAAGGGTAAGTTGGAGATGGTCGTGCGGGTATGAACGATGTTCATCGGCAAACTTGACTAAACTCTGAGATCGCCGAAACTCCCTCCAACCACAAGCGGGATTACCAAATGGGCACTGCACAGCTCTTCACTTCTGTTAGGATTTTGTAATTAAGCGTTTCGCTACCGTCGTATCACATCCCATGTGCAATAACGTTCAATGGGGTATGATAACAGAAATGTTATGATGTCACTGGGTCTCGGCTATCGCTAAGGTAAGTTATAGCCGAGGGAGTAACTAAAATATGAGCACAAACGTCAACGACCTGCACGCTCGTTTTGCCGCGTTGCAACAACAGTATCTTGATCAGCTTGCGAATAAGGTGGCGCAGATTGAATCTCTCTGGTCGCAGTGGCAGTCTGGTATCCTGACAGCAGGCGATCTGACGCAGTTACAGCGGATTGTGCACAATCTGGCCGGTTCAGGAGCAACATTTGGCTTGAAGGAGGTGAGTGAGGCGGCACGTGCGCTTGATGTTGCTCTACAAGCCTGGGTGAACGCTGCCGATCCGATGGGTGAACGGCCTGATCTGGTGCCGTTGATGGATCGACTGCTCACGAGCCTGCGGGAACGAACGCTGCAATCGTCGGTGTCTATCACCGCTGAGCCGGCAGTCCATGATGCAATTCTGATCTACGTTGCCGGTCGTAATGCTGAAGAGACCGCTGAATTGACTCGCCAGATCGCATATTTTGGCTATGCGACCGAGAGTTTTTTGTGTGGCGCCGATGTTGTGGCCGCCGTGGAACGTCAACAACCCCAGCTCGTTATTCTCGATGTTGATCTGCAAGAAGGTGCGCAAAGTGGGATCACGACCGCCGCTCTCTTGCGTGATCGGTATGGAGAAGGATTGCCAATTATCTTTACGGCCAGTTCCACCGATTTTAGCTTACGCCTGGCAGCGGTACGAGCTGGTGGACGTGGCTATTTTACTCGTCCCATCGATATTGGTCTGCTGATCGATCACATCGATCAGATGACCCAACGATTGCATAGTGAGCCGTATACGGTGCTCATCGTTGACGATTCACCCCTGATGGCCGAAGTTTACGCTCTTGCGTTGCGTACTGCCGGGATGCACGTTGTGCCAACAACCGATCCGATGCAGGTATCGAATTTGCTGGCTGAACTGCAACCTGATCTGATTTTGCTCGATATGTATATGCCTGATTGTAATGGGCAGGAACTGGCTGCAGTGATTCGTCAACAATCGGAGTATCATAGCATACCGATTGTTTTTCTTTCCGGTGAGACCGATCGAGCGGCGCAGTTGGCAGCTCTGGCACGGGGTGGTGATGATTTTTTGACTAAACCTATTAATCTGGATCATCTGGTCGCCGCCGTAAGTTCGCGGATTCAACGGGCGCGCACGATGCGTAGCCTGATGGTGCGTGATAGTTTGACCGGTCTCTTCAACCATAGCGTGACGCACGAGCTGTTGATGCGCGAGATAGCACGGGCACAGCGTCTTTCGCAACCCCTGTCAGTAATATTGATCGACATTGACCATTTCAAGCAGGTGAATGATCAGTACGGTCATCAGGTGGGTGATCGGGTGTTAAAGAGTCTTGCTCGTCTGTTACGCCAGCGGTTGCGGGCAACCGATATCGTTGGGCGCTACGGCGGTGAAGAGTTCTTGATTGTCATGCCTGATACTCGTGCCAGTAATGCTGCAATGGTGATCAATAGCTTGCGCGAACGATTTGCCCACATCGAGCATCAACGCGAGGGTGATCCATTGCGCGTGACCTTCTCTGCCGGTGTCGCAGAATGGAGTACGGGCCTGGATGCCGGTGCTTTGATTGAAAAGGCTGATGCCGCTCTGTATCAGGCGAAACAGAATGGACGTAATCAGGTGGTTGTTGCCGATAGAACCATCGGTCAGGCTCCGCTCCGTCATACTCTGCCGTTGCCAGCGCCCCGTTTCAGTCAGGCGCCGGTCGTGTTGGTCGTAGATGACGATCCCGACATCTGCCGCCTGTTACAGGTCTGGTTGTCTGAGGCTGGCTATCGGGTGGAAGTCGCGCAGAGTGGTCCTGGAGCGCTTCAGCGTATTGCCGAAGGTGATATTGATGTCGCGCTGGTCGATATTCTCATGCCGGAGATAAGCGGACTGGAGGTGCTTGATCAGATTCGTCGGCATGGGCCGGAGCCGGCAGTGATTATGACCACTGCATTCGGTTCCGAGCAGATTGCTGTCAACGCCATCCGGCACGGCGCCGACGATTATTTGCGGAAACCGATTGATCGCCACGAATTGTTGCTCGTTCTTGATCGTACCCTGACGAACCTGCGGCTGCGACGTGAGAATATGGCGTTGCAACGGCGACTCGATCAAAAGCGCCGTGAACTGGAAGCTGAAATTAAGCATGCGGCTCAAATTCAAGCTGAAATGCTGCCCCAACAGATACCGCGCTTGCCTGGGTACAGCATTGCGGCGCGGTGTATCCCGGCGCGTGAGGTAGGCGGCGACTTTTACGACTGGCATTTTCCGTCACCCCATCTGTTCAATCTGACGTTCGGTGATGTGATGGGCAAGGGAATGTCGGCAGCATTATTGATGACCACTACTCGCGCAGTAATTCGTTCGGTCGCTCGCGATACACCACCGGAAGTGAACATGCGCTATGCGGTAAACGCGCTTTATGCCGATCTTGATCGGACAAGTAGCTTTGTCACTTTATGTCATTTGCAGTTGAATCTGCTCACCCATTCGCTTGCCTTCGTTGATGCCGGTCACGGCCTGGGTTTTATTCGTCGGTATGGTGGACGCTTCGACCGGCTTGAACCACGTGGTGCGCCGTTGGGTATCTTTGCCCACGAACCGTACCGACAGGGTGAGACGAAGCTGAATCCTGGTGATGCGTTGATATTGTTTAGTGATGGACTGCTCGATCCATGGCCTGCTCTGGCACGAGATCCGCTTCAAATCAACGATCTGCTCGATGATGGGATGTCGGCAACGGCAATTGTCGATCGTTTACTGGCCGTACCTGCTCTCCTTGGCCCGCAGACCGACGATTTGACGGTCGTAGCATTGGTGCGTGATCGGAAACTTCCAGAAGAGTGATGTATGGTAGCCAAGAATATGATACGCCTCAGTCTGGTGCTCTTCCTTCTCGCTCAGTTGCTCGTTTTCCCAAGGCCAACGGCAGCGCAGGGCACAGTACTTCGCTTCGCAGATTTGGGCTACGGTGACCGCACTGCATTCGGTATTGATGCAGTGCTCGACTACTATTTTCCGATCCCAACCGGTCTGCGTCCACTGAGCGATGGCCGGCTGACGTTGCGTTTTACCCATTCCCCACTGTTGCGTGCCGATCGTTCGACATTGAGCGTCGTTTTGAACGGACGTGCGCTAAGCAGTGTGCGACTAACACCAGATAATGCTGATGGTGGCGAGCTGTCGGTTGCGTTGCCGATTGCCGGTTTCGATGGACCAGGCTTGTTTATTCAGATCCGGCTGCATATGCGTCTGACTGACGATGCGTGTGAGGAGGTACAAAATCCGGCTCTGTGGACAGTCGTCCACGGCGATTCAACGTTGCAGATCGATCTACAGCAGGTTGAATCCGGTACACTCGCCGATCTCGCTGCACTCTTTGCGCCGTTACCTCTTAGTGCGCCAACAGTGCGATCTCCGCCTACGATTGTCTTGTCGCCGTTGAATGAAGCGGCGACTCGTGTTGCTGCCGGTCAGGTTGCGTTTGCGATTGGTCGTTGGGCAGCGTTAGCCAGGCAAGACCCTGTTCTGACGGTAGCCGATACGGTTCCCGACCGGTCACCGGCAATCGTCGTTGCCCTGGCTTCGTTACCGGCTGGCGATTGGGGATCGGTACGGTGGAATGGAAGAGCGTATGAAGTGGACGGACAGGAAGTACCGGCCGAACACGGTTTGTTGGCGCTGGCGCCTGCTTCGCCACCGCGATTACTGGTAGCCGGAGCAACCCCAACTGCTCTGCAACAGGCGGCGCTGGCGCTGACCAGACCACTGCCGGCGATGTCGGTGGTAGCCGTTGCGCAACCGCCACCACAGGTAGGGGCAGCGGCATGGCGCGATGGCGCGGCTAGCTTTGCCCAACTGGGTGTTGAGCGGCGAAAAGTGACAGGTGCAGGCGAACATCAAATTGACATTGCTTTCGAGCGACCGGCGCATTGGGATTTGCGAGTAGGGGGAACGCTCGATCTGCACATTACAGCGGCGGCTGGTCTGACAGCGCAAACCTCTTGGGTAACGGCGATTGTCAACGGGATTACACTCGGTTCACAGCGTCTGCGTATTGAGACCAATTCACCCGAATCGTATCGGTTTGCATTGCCCGCCGATCTGCTTAATAGCGATCTCGAAGGTACGCCGATCCGTCGGCTTGATCTCCAGATACGGCTCTATCTCGATCTGCCGAATATTGGTTGTGAAGAAGTGGATACTTCGGCTGCCTGGGCTGTAGTTGAGCCGACGTCGGCCTGGCGTTTACCTAACGATCCGGCAGCCGCCAATGATCTTGGTCGCTTTCCGGCAACACTGCTCGCCGATAGGGAAGCTCGCCTGATACTGCCCGATCAGCCGACATTGGGTGATGTGCATGCCGGGCTAGAGTTGGCCGCAGCCGTTGGTCGTTGGGCCGCAATCGGTGATATGCGCCCGCCGTTGTTGCTGACGGCGAACGAGGTCGGAGATGATCGGCGTGGGCCATTGGCAGTACTGGGTCATCGTGAGCGTCATCCACTGATGGCGATGATCAACGATCCGAACGAGATGCCGTTTGTGTATCGTCCGGGGCGCACCAGGGCGGCAACACTGAGCATCGTACCGTCTCCCTGGCAAGCCGGTATGAACGTACTGGTGATCGATGCCACAGATAGCGATGGTTTACGGCTCGGTGTGCAGGCCTTACGGGAACGAGAACTGTTACAGGTGTTACGCGGCAATCAGGCCCAACTCGCCGCCGATCCTGATCCCGTCGTACTCTCGTTGTCGTCACCACTGGCAGCACCACCCCAGACATTAACGCCGCGCGTTGAAGTTGTCTTGCTCGAACGATTCCCGGCCTGGCAGGTTGTCGGCACGATCCTGTTGCTTGCGTTCGTAGCGACGACGATCCTCGTGATCCGCATTCGCTGGTTGCGGCGGCGATAAGAGGTGAGGCATGCGTGTCGTATCCACCGCTCCTACGCGACAACGCCTCATTGATTGGGGGCAGGAAGAATGGGCTGCATTTCGGCGCGGCTTAATCAAGATTCTGGTTGTGACAAATCTGGTACTGGGGGCGTACTATTTGCTCTGGCGGGGTACCGCTTCGCTGAACTGGGACGCCTGGCTCTTCGCCCTGGCCCTGTTCGCTGCCGAATTGTACAGCTACATTAGCAGCTTCTTATTTGGGGTGACCGTCTTTCGCTTGCGTGAACGGGGTGAACCACCGCCAGCGCCGGCAGGATTACGGGTTGATGTCTACATCACCTGTTACAATGAACCGGTTGAACTGGTGCGCAAGACCGTGCGAGCGGCTGTGGCGATTCGTTATCCACACCAGACGTACCTCCTTGATGATGGCGACAATCCGGCCATGCGAGCAATGGCGTGTGAAGAGGGGTGTGGATATATCACCCGCTCAGCGGTGTGGAAGGGTTTTGATCGGCACGCAAAAGCCGGTAACCTGATGAATGCCCTCGAACAGACGACTGGTGATTTCATCCTGATTCTTGATGCCGATCAGGTTCCACTTCCGCAGATTCTGGATCGTACGCTAGGCTATTTTAACGATCCACGTGTGGCATTCGTGCAGACACCGCAGTATTTCATTAATGTGCCACCCGGCGATCCGTTTGGGAGCCAGGCGCCACTTTTTTACGGGCCAATTCAGCAAGGAAAAGATGGGTGGAACGCAGCGTTTTTCTGTGGCTCTAATGCCGTGCTACGCCGTGAAGCGCTGGCCCGTACCGGCATTCACTTTTTTGTGCGTGATGTTGAGCGACGTATTCGGCGGGCATTGCGCGAAGCCGATACCGTGATACGACGCGCCCAACGAAAGTTGATGCGGACAGAACGGCAGCAGATCGCTCCGGCGTTACGTGCGCTGTGTCGCGCCGTCAGCGATGCCAGGCGAGAACTGGATCGCGGTGATACATTTCAAGAGGTAACCGAGCGATTTCAGCGTCGGGTTGAGGAAGCTGCCCGTATGGTTGTCGCTGCTGACTTGCAGCAAATTATGTCCGATCTGGCTGAAATCCAGGCGGCTGAAGCGGCTGAAATTATGCGTTCGCTGCACGATGAGGCTGTCCTTGCTGAACTCGCCAGGCGTGATCGATCACCACTGGCCGCCATCGAGACGGTACGCCAACTTGTTCCACTGCTCGTTAATGAGGCAATGGATTATCTACCTATCTCGACCATCTCGGTGACGGAAGATATGTCAACTTCAATGCGTCTCCATGCGACCGGTTGGCGTTCTGTGTACCACGACGAGATTCTGGCCCATGGGCTGGCGCCAGAAGATTTACGGAGTGCGTTGCAGCAGCGTCTACGCTGGGCGCAAGGAACGATACAGGTCTTTTTACGTGAAAATCCACTGCTGTTGCCGGGGTTGAGTATCGGGCAACGTATCGCGTATCTTGATACGATGTGGAGCTATTTTTCCGGTGTACCGACGGTCATTTACCTTATCGCGCCTGTGTTATTCCTCATGTTTGGCTTGTTGCCGGTGAATGCTCTTTCAGCAGAATTCTTCTGGCGCCTGACACCTTATCTGCTCGTCAATCAGTTGCTCTTTGCCGTTATCAGTTGGGGGAGACCGACCTGGCGTGGTCAGCAATATAGCCTGGCGCTCTTTCCGCTTTGGATTAAAGCAGTGGTCACTGCCGCGGCAAACGTCTGGTTTGGTAAGAAGCTGGGGTTTATCGTCACCCCAAAAACGCGCCAGGCAGGACGTTATCTGGGGTTAGTGCGCTGGCAGCTTTTGATGATGGTGTTGCTAACAGTGGCCATTGGCGTAGGATTGTCGCAACTGGCATTAGGATGGCGTAGCGATGGCATGCCGGTACTTGTCAATGTCTTCTGGGCAGTGTACGATCTGATTATGCTCAGCGTGGTGATCGATGCCGCATTGTACCAACCCCCAGAGGAGCAGTAGATTCGCTATGCTAGACGATATTATTCGAGGAGCAGTGATGGAAATTACAATCAATCCGGCGGGTGAACAGGCAGCAGTGGTGCAGTTGCGAGGTAGACTTGACCTGTTAGTGGCGAGTGAGGTCAAGCAACGACTGGCAAAGGCCGTTCAAGAAGGCTTCCGGTTGCTGGTCATTGACATGAGTGACGTGAGTTTTGTCGATAGTTCGGGGCTTGGCGCCCTGATTGGTGGCCTGAAAGCGGCCCGCATGGCTGGCGGCGATCTACGTCTGGCGAGCGTGGGGGCACAGGCAATGGCAATGCTGGAACTGACAACGCTTAACCGTGTTTTGCGACCGTACCCAAATGTCGCCGAAGCGTTGCAGGCCGGTTGATAGAGCATGAGAACCTGAGATGTGAGCTGATGGTTGAACCTACCCGTAGCTCTCGCGATCTGAACAGCAGGTGAGGCAGCGGGGCAAGAGATACGTATGGATCGAATTGAGCACAACTATGAATTAAGTCCTGTGCCTGAAGAAGGAGTTGCTCAACTCCACGCTGCCCTGGTTGCTTTCTGGGCCAATACCGATATTGCACCCGACATCCAGATTCGGTTTACCATCGCTCTGGCTGAAGTGGTTGCAAATATTTTACAGCACGCCGTCGTTCCCGGTGATGCGCCGATCAAATTGCGTCTCCGCTGCACGCCGACCAGTCTTGAGGCGAGGCTAGTAGATAAAGGGCGTTCCTGGACGATGCCGACTACCGGATTTACCTTGCCCGCCGACCACGCAGAGAGAGGGCGGGGCCTGGCGATTGCCAATGCAGTTCTTGATACATTACAGTACCGGCGTTTTCGTGATCTGAATTGTTGGCGGTTAGTCCTGTTGCATCGTGCGGACTGATCCGATGCCGGGGTGATGAACGGAATAGACGGGAGAGGCGAAGCTTTTTTGCCCTCGTGCGTAATCGCGCAACCTGGAGCCGGACTCTAGCTTGACTTCTAGTACGCGATAGTGTAGCATGGTGCTCGTGGAAAACACCATGCGCACAGGGAAAGCCGCAACACTCCTTGGTGTCTCGGTCAAGACGTTGCAGCGTTGGGAACGCGAAGGAAGGCTGATTCCGGTGGCCCGAACGGACAGCAACCGCCGTCTCTCCCCTGAGACGCAGATCCGTGAGGTCATCGGTTTGCGGCAGGCGAACCATGCGCCAACCACGCTGGTCGCCTCCTGTCGGGTATCGCGTGCAGCACAGCAGCCGGACCTGGCGAATCAGCGCAACGTGCTGGAAGAGGTCGTGGTGGCGAAGGGATTGGCGGGGGTCGAGTGTATCGAGGAAGTGGGCGGCGGGCTGAACGTCACGCGCAAGCGGTTGCTGGCCCGTATGGACGAGATCGGGCGACGGGACGTCACGATGCTGATCCTCGCGCACCGGGACCGCCTCACCCGCTTCGGCGTTGAGTGGTTCGAACATGACGCCAAAACCCATGGCTGCGCAGTGCTGGTGCTCACCCAGGAACGGCTGTCTCCCGAACCGGAAATGGTGCAAGACGTGATGACCATCGTGCACGGTTGTTCGTCTCGGCGATACGGTTTGAGGAACTATCGAAAAAAGTTGGACGAAGCGCTGAAACAGGATGCGAGTCATGAGTAATGCCAAGAAGGCCAAACGATGCAACTAACCCACAAGATCGCCCTTTGTCCGACTCCTGAGCAAATCGACTACTTCAAGCGCGCCTGCGGCACGGCGCGGCGCGTCTGGAACTGGGCGCTCAATGAATGGAACAAACAATACGCAGCAGGCGGCAAGCCGAACGCCATGGCGCTCAAAAAGCAGTTCAACGCCATCAAATACACCGACCCACAGTGGCTCGATGAGAAGGGACGGCCGTGGTTGCGAGACATTCACCGGGACGCACACGCCCAGCCGTTCAGGAATCTTGCCAACGCATGGGAACGGTTCTTCGCCGACCTCAAGGAGGGCAAAGAAGCGCACAAACCACGGCTCAAGAAAAAGGGCCGTTGTCGCGACAGCTTTTATGTTGCCAACGACAGGTTCACCCTGGATGGCAAGACGATCCGTCTGCCCAAGATCGGCGAAGTCGCCATGACCGAGGAACTGCGCTTCGCGGGCAAGATTTTGGGCGCAACGGTCTCGCGCACGGCGGATCGTTGGTTTGTGGCAATACAGGTCGAAGTGCCCGATGCGCAATGCTATCGGCGTCGCACGTCGCACGAGGTCAACGGCGTCGACCTGGGCATCAAGGCTGCCGCAACGATCTCGAACGGCGAAGCCATCGAAGCGCCAAAGCCGCTCAACGCAGCGCTGCGTCGCCTCAAGATTCGCGGTCGGCGTCTCAGCCGCAAGCTGGAAGCCGCCAAGAAGGCAGCAGGATGTGAACGCCGTGCCCGCCTGCCCAAAGGAACGCGCCTACCGGTCTCGAACAACCGGCAAAAGTCCGCTGCGACATTGGCAAGGCTGCATGCCCGCCTTGCCAATCTCCGAGCGGATTTCACCCACAAGCTCACGACTCGACTCTGCCGCGAAAACCAAGCGTTAGTGATCGAGGATGTAAACGTCAAGGGGATGCTCGCGAACGAGAGACTCGCCCGCGCCATCTCTGACGTGGGTTTTGGGATGTTGCGCTCGCAGTTGGAATACAAGGCGAAACGCTACGGAACGCGGTTGGTTATTGCTGATCGCTGGTATCCAAGTAGCCGACTGTGCTCCATCTGTGGCTGGAAGAACGAGGCGCTAACGTTGAGCGATCGAGAATGGGTGTGTGCGCAATGTGGCGCGCACCATGACCGTGACCTCAATGCGGCGCGGAACCTGAAACGGCTGGCAACCGAAACTGCCCTACCCGTGGCGAGTCCGACCAGTAATGGCGGCGCTGCGGCGGGGACCGTCCCCGCCGCAGCCGGGAAAGTCACGCTTGTCAGAGACGACGGTGGTCAACAAGACACGTCGGGGCAGGAAGAGAACTGTGCGCACCTTTGCGCACTTTCTTGATAGCAGTATAATGACAGTAGCCTTGGCGCTCAGGTTGAACCTGAGCGTTTTTTACGCATCTAACGGCTAACGACAGTGAAATGGGTATGATACAGCGAACTGATCTGCGCAATATCGCAATAATTGCTCACGTTGACCACGGCAAAACAACGTTGGTTGACGCGATGCTCAAACAGAGCCGCATTTTCCGCCACAACCAACAGGTGGAAGAGCGCATCCTCGATAGTAATGCTCTTGAGCGGGAACGCGGCATTACCATTCTGGCTAAAAATACCGCAGTGACCTACCGCGGGGTGAAGATTAACATCGTTGACACCCCTGGCCATGCCGATTTCGGCGGCGAGGTGGAACGGGTGATGAACATGGTTGACGGCGTGCTCTTGTTGGTCGATGCCGTTGATGGCCCCATGCCGCAGACGAAATTTGTGTTACGTAAGGCATTGCAGGCCGGTCATCAGGCAATCGTGGTCGTCAACAAAATCGACCGCCCCCAGGCCCGGCCCAACCACGTTGTCAACGAGACCTTCGATCTCTTCATTGATTTGGGGGCAACCGATGAGCAAGCTGAATTTGCTACCATCTATACCAATGCGCTCCTCGGTCACGCCGGACGCTCACCGCTCAAGTTGCACGATTCGCTCGAACCACTTTTCGAGTGTATTCTTGAGCGCATTCCACCGCCTACTGTTGATATTGAAGGTCCGGTGCAGTTTTTGGTAACGACCAGCAGTTACGACGAGTACAAAGGCAAGATTCTTACCGGCAGACTGGTGCGCGGTACTATTCGCAAAGGGCAGCCGCTGGTGCGCATCACCCGCGATGGCACGACTATACCGGTCAAAGTGAGCCAGATTTTCGTCTACAACGGACTTGAACGTCAGGAAGTGGAACAGGCGCAAGCCGGTGATATTATTGCGATTGCCGGTGTTGCTGATGCCGCCATTGGTGATACCATTGCTGATGCTCTCGCCCCCGAAGCGCTGCCACCGATCAAAGTCGAAGAACCGACGGTGCGCATGACCTTTGGTGTGAACACCAGCCCCTTCGCCGGTCGTGAGGGAACGTATGTCACGTCGCGAAAACTGCGTGAACGCCTCTTTCAAGAGATGGAACGTGATGTCGCGCTGCGTGTTGAAGAGACAGATAGCCCTGATGTCTTCATCGTTGCCGGACGTGGTGAATTGCACTTGGGCATCCTTATCGAAACAATGCGTCGCGAAGGCTACGAGTTTCAGGTCTCGAAGCCAGAAGTCATCTTCCGTGAAGCACCTGATGGCACACGCCTCGAACCGATGGAGCTGGTCGAGATCGAGGTGGCCAGTGAATATCAGGGCGTAGTCGTTGAACTGATGGGGAAGCGGCAGGGGCAGATGCGCGATATGCGCATTACCGAAGACGGTTCTGTTCACTACGTCTATCTTGTGCCAACTCGTGGTTTGCTCGGTTTTCGTCAGCTCTTTCTCACCGCTACCCGCGGGACCGGTATTATGAACAGTATTTTCTTCGGCTACGAACCTTACGTCGGTGAGATTGAGGTGCGTACCAATGGCAGCCTGATTGCGGCTGAAAGTGGTGTCGCGACAACTTACGCTATTCACGCTTTACAAGATCGCGGCGTTTTCTTCATCACACCCGGTCAGGAAGTTTACGAAGGCATGGTGGTCGGTCAACATATCCGCGATAACGATCTGGAAGTGAATGTCTGTAAAGAAAAGCATCTGACCAACATGCGTAATAATCGTGGCGCCGAGACGATCCGCATCGATCCACCACGACAACTATCACTCGATGACGCTATTGAATATATCGGCGACGACGAGCTGGTTGAAGTGACTCCCAAAGGGTGGCGTATCCGCAAGCGCCTGCTGAGCGCCGATGACCGGCGGCGTGAGAAGAAGCGCCGCGAGCTTGCGTTGAACGAACGCTAAATACTCATCGTTTTCTCATCTTTCTTTAACCTTCTCTTTATGCTACCCATCGATACTTTGTTTCGATGGGTAGCGCGCATAGATACCTCACAGGCCACATTCACCTTCTGCTCGTTACCCTTTGTTACCGGTTAATGAACGACGGCACCCACGCACAAGTACCATCACCTCGTGCCGTCATCTCAGCGGCAACATCCTACGTGCCGTTGGAAACCGAAGAGGTCACTAAAACGTCAAAAATCATGATCCTCGGCGGTTTAGATTGCAGACACCGGCAAACATAACCGGTGCTCAAGGAGGCGCAATGAGTAACCCAACCACAATTGGCCGCAATGCATCCGATCCGATTGTGCTTTACCTGAATGAAATTGGTGCCGAACCACTGCTCACGTTCGAGCAAGAGCAGCAACTGGCCCAAACCATCGCGCAGGGACGCCGTGCCACTGAACGACTGAATAACGAACCGTTGCTGCCGGTTGCCGAGAAACAGCGCCTGATGGCGCAAGTCCATGCCGGTGAACAGGCACGGGCTCAGTTGATTAACTCTAACCTGCGGTTGGTTGTCAGTATCGCCCGGCGCTACCAGGGCCACGGGCTGACCCTGCTCGATCTGATTCAAGAAGGAAGTGTCGGGCTTATGCGCGCCGTCGATAAATTCGATGCCAGTCGTGGCTTAAAGTTTTCAACGTATGCCACCTACTGGATTCGGCAGAGCATTGGCCGCGCCATCGCCGATCACAGTCGCACAGTGCGTCTGCCGGTCCATCTCGGCGAACGGATCAGCCGTCTGTCACGTTTACGCCAGGAACTGGCGCAGAAACTTGACCGTGAACCAACCCTTGAGGAGCTGGCGGAAGCGTCTGGTCTGACTGTTGAGCAGGTGGAACGGGCCGAGCAAGCCTGTCTGACACCAACATCGCTCGATGAACCCCATACCGACGACGGTAGCGGCGCGCTAGCCGAGATTCTGACCGATCCGCTACAGCCCACACCGTTCGATGAGGTCAGTGAGGCAATGCTCCAAGCCGATGTACAGCAGGCGTTACAGCAGCTTTCGCCACGCGAACGCAACATTCTGCGCCTGCGCTATGGGCTAGACGGTGAACAGATGCACACGCTAGAACAGATTGGTCAGCGGCTCCACCTTACCCGCGAGCGTGTGCGCCAGCTCGAACACGAAGCGTTACGGAAGCTACGTGACCCGGCGTTACACCCACAGTTGCAGGGGTATGTGAATTCGACTTCGTAGTAAATCCGTGGCGCCCTCACCTTCTCCCTAGCCCCCTTCCGCTCTCACACGGGAGAGGAAGGGGGAGGATGGTCGCCCCTCACCTTCCCCCTAGCCCCCTTCCTCTCCCACACGGGAGAGGAAGGGGGAGGATGGTCGCCCCTCACCTTCTCCCCAGCCCCCGTCCTCTCTCACACGGGGAGAGGACGGGGGTATTGGTTTATCCGCTACGTCCGCTTCCCGCTCCCACAGAGGGATCGGACGGGGATTGGTCGCACGGGAAGTTGGTTTGTCCACAGGCCCGACTGCGATTCCCACAGGGGCAGCGGAAAGCGGAGGTGAAGCGAGTGAGCATCGGGAAGAGAATGTTCCGATACGCTCTTAAGGGAGCTACTGTTTCACCTGCTCCGGACGAAACGCTGAATGAAGGGTCAGGAAATTATCCACCCAACGTCAGAGCAATCAACTGATCCATCTGCGCAACCAGGTGCGCCATGCCGAGGTCAGCAAACACTGCCCGCGCCCGTTGCAGGTAGGGCAAGGCTTCAGCGCCGCGCCCGCGTTGCAGCAAAGCAATGCCATAATTGCCAAGATCAGCGCCTTCGCTGTACCGGTCATTAATCGCTCGCCGTAACACTAACGCCTGCTCAAGCAACTGTTGCGATGCAGCGGGATCGTCGTCGAGGCGCAGGCGACTCAACGCTG
>NZ_JPIM01000105.1 GCF_000735195.1 Chloroflexus sp. MS-G | reverse complement strand
GTCCCCCCAGCACTTGACGCCGCCGGTGGTGGTCAGCGCACAGGTGTGATTATCGCCCGCCGCGATGGCAGCGGAGGCTATCGTTTGCACCAGGCTACGTTGCCCGGCGGTGATGGCAGGGGTGTAGCCGCCAGAACGCTCGGCGGGCATAGCCGACAGGGAAACGCGGACAGGGGTATACCATGTACTGACCGATGGCGCGGCGACGGTCGGGACAATGCTTGAAACCAGCCAGACCACCGTCACCAGAAGAGCGTATACCGAGCCGTTCATCTTACTCATCCTCTTCCGGCTGTGGTTGCGATGGAACCCGAATGACCCGACGCAGTGACCGGTCGGGATAGCAGTGACAACTGCTGATAGTAGCGTACCATACGTCGTTGGGGGTGTCAAGCATTCTCACCCCGGCTGTCGGGCTTTTCAACGTTGGCATCCCCCGTCGTGGTGAGCAGGGGGGGCAGCGGAGCAGTGGGTTCCTGCGTTGACAGGAGTCTGCAAGTTGGGGTTCTCGGTGGTACGCCGATCGTGCCTGTCGGTTTCGGGGAGGGGCGGGTTGGGAACCGACCGCTGATAATGGGCTGAGGCACCATCCGATGCCTTCCGGGCGCGCAGCGAGAGAGGAGGGGGACTGGGGGAAGATACGGGAACCCACAGGTCTTGCCGATCCCACGCTGTCGTTGTTCCGATATTCATCAGCGTGTGGTATCCTGATGCAAACAGCGTTACACGGAGGTTTGGCAATGCTCGAGCGCGTGGCGGTTCTGTACAACCCCTTGAGCGATGCTTCGATCAAGCTATCGCACGAACTCACCGACTGGCTTACGGCGCGTGGTGTGAAAGCGATACGTGGTGTGTCGCAAGAATTTCGCGACCAACCGCACCTGGTCGCCGATTGTGATTTGATGATTGCGCTGGGTGGTGATGGTACCGTCTTGCGCGCGGCCCGGCTCTGCTTTCCGCATAATATTCCGGTTTTGCCGGTGGCGCTCGGTCACCTCAGTTTTATGGCCGAGATCGGCCCCGACGAAGTATACACGAGTTGCGAACAACTGATGAACGGCGGGGGCTGGTTCGATGAACGAACGCTGGTGCGGGCACAGCTCTGGCGGAATGGGCAGAAGCTCGGTCAGTATACGGCACTGAACGAGGTGGTGATTTCGCGCCGTGATCTGAGTCGGATCGTGAATGTTTATGTGACGATTGATGATAGCCCGATTACAACCTATCACGCTGATGGTGTAATTGTGGCAACTGCGACCGGTTCAACCGCCTACGCGCTGGCTGCCGGTGGGCCAATTGTTGATCCGCGTTCACAGGCATTAGTGCTGGTGCCAATTGCAGCGCATTTAACCCATATCCCCTCGATGGTTTTACATGAAGATGCAGTGGTCACGATGCAGCTCCGTTCACGGTATCATGCTCTGCTGGCTATCGATGGCCGCGAGAATGTTGACCTCATCGAGGGTGATGAAGTCATTGTGCGACGCAGTCCACAGGTCTGTACGTTTGTCAGGCTCCGGCCAAGTAATCAATTTTACAGCCAACTGGTGGCGCGTTTGCGCCGTTCCTGAAGTGATAAACGGCGGTGAAGCAGGCTTTGTAGCAGACGTAAGGAGTATGTAGCGTATGATTGCCTATACAGGCGCTACAGTGAGTGCGCGCATCAATGCTCCCCTGGAAGCGCTTTGGGAGCTGGTGAGTGATGTTGAGCGCCATCCCCAGATTGCCGGTAGCGGAGAAGTTCAGGCAGTGACTATTCGTGATGGACGGCCACTGGCTGTCGGTGCAGTGTTTGAGTCACAGCAGTATATGCGTGGTATCCATTATGTGACGGCAAATCGGGTCGTGATTTGGGATCCACCCTACCGTTTTGCCTGGCGAGTTGGTTTACCGGCTGCACCTGGTATCGCGCAGATCTGGATGTTTCGTTTGCAACCAGAAGCCAACGCGACGCGCGTCACCAATGGGGTGGCGTTGGTGTATGCGCTGCCGACCTTCTTTCCGTTTTCGTTGTTGCGCAAGAAGATAGGGCAGGGTTACGCCGATTCGATGACTCCGACCCTCGCAAATCTGGCCCGGATGGTGAATGCACCACCACCCGCAGATATACAGGTAGTCACCGAACCACCTGCCGAGCTAACGGCAATGCTCCCGCCCTTGCTCATACCGGGGGCAACGATGCTTGCAGGAGCACTGGCGGTTGTAGCCGCAGTGCTGGCGGTATGGCGACGCTGGCGGCAGCAGATGTAGGTACGAATGTCTGCGTTATGGCAATGGAATGCCGGGGGTGGTGCTCCCACCACGTGCACCACCGCCGGGGTAGAGTGAACGCTCGGCGACAATCGGTTGATTGCTACGTACAATCGCTGCTACCGCCGTTTCACCCGGAAATGCCTCGTGTAGTGCTAGCGTATACCTGGCTCTGGCTGGAATACGGATGCTCAGGTTAGTTTTTGTCCCATCACCAAAAATGACTTCGACCGTGACAGTGCTTGTGAGCGGACTCACATTGTGCAAGCAGAGGTAGTAGCTCGCGTCACTGGTGCGTCCATCAATAAAGGCCCAGCGGTAAGCTGGTGCACGTACTCCGGTACTAATCGTTCCGGCAGTCCCACCTGCGAAACTCATGACCCGTTCAACCGCCACCGGACGGTCAGCAATCACCTCGGTAGCAATACCGAGACTGGGCACAACTTCATTGACATCAATCGCGAGTTGCGCTCTTGGCGGGATCGCATAGCGTCGAGTAGCAGCAACGCCGGTAGGCCCACGGAAAATGGCTTCGACGTTTGTTGGTTGGTTGTTCGGATTCAGAACCAGGAACTGCGTGCGAAACTCACCCTCAGTAGTACCCTCGGCGAACAGCCAGCGGCGTGAGAGTGTATCAATTCCGCGTCCGGTATGCAAGCCGCTCCCGCCATTACCGAACCGCATCGTGCGTTCAACCGCCACCGGTTGATCGGCAATCACGCGCATGCCAAAGTGGGCGTCAGCCAGCGGTCGGCTGCCGTCAGGGAGGGTTATATCGTGTACCGAGACAACCAGGCGGTTTTGGGCGCCGACCTGTACCTCTTGCTCGAAGACTGTACCATCACGACGCATGTACGTGATCTGCACTCTGGTCGTGCCAGGTTGAGGGTTGAAAATGATCAGATAGGTTTGGGTTTGATTGGCCGTGCTTCCCTCAGCAAAGTACCAGACCCGCGAGAGGCGATCTATTCCTGGCCCGCTATCAATATCGGTGGTTAACGCCATTGATCGTTCAGCCAGGATCGCCTCGTTTGCTTCAACGATTGCCGGCAGAGCGTTAGCGGCAGGCGCAATCTCGTTGATGTTCAGGTCGGCCCGCCCACCACCGGATACTTGTAGTTCGCGCACGATGGGCTGACCGGTAGCCGGAAGCAGTGTGATGCGGGCAGTAGCCGGACGAGTGGCCGGGTTGTATAAACTCAGACGCTGGCTGTAACCTGCGGTGTTACCTTCGGCAAAATACCAGCGAGCACGAACGGTTGTAGTGTCGATACGTGTGCGCAATAGTGGCAGCAGTTCGCGAAATGCCGGGTAGGGATCAAGCGCCGCGCTATTGATTTCAAAATGACCGGCAATGGCAGGACGTAATCCGTCACCGCTGGCTTTCGGTTGTAGATCGGTAGGCGCGATGTTGTAGGTTTGCGTTAGCCATGCCAGCAGTGCCACCAGCCGATCCTGAGCAGCCGGTGTTGGTGGTTGGTCGGCAGGGGTGAGCAGAGCGATCTGGACATCGGCATCGCTGCCGCTCACCTGTCGCACCAGCGATGTCGGCCCGCCTAGGCGGCCTTCAAACAGATTACCTTCGCTATCAATGAGATAGTGGTAGATCAGATCATCCCAATCCAACACCTGCGTCTGATAGACAAGCAGGGCGCGGAGATAAGCCAGCGTAGTAGCTGGGGAAACATCAACGGCCAGTTGGTGAATGACAACACCGCGCGGATCACGACGATCTGGGCGGGCCGCGACCGGTTGTGCCCAATCAGCGCGGCTGATCTGGAGCGGTCGCGGGGTTAAAACCGGTTGGCCAAATAGAATCGGTCGTTGCGGCAGACCGGCGGCAAAGATTGGCGGCGTGATCTGGGTTGCCAGATATGACACAGTTACCTCATTAAGCACGGCTGAAGCACGTGGGATCTGGCTGGTGAAGATAGCGCGTAACTGGAGATAGCGGGTATCTTCTGGTAGCGCTAGCGGCGCAGCGGTTGTAAACGCATCTGGATCGGCAGTCGGCGGTTCATCGGCGACAACCAACGGCAACCATGGTCCCCAACCATCATCACCGTTGCTAGGTGGGGTTGAGCGGGCGCGCAGTTCAAGCCGCAGCGCAGTTCCTGTTACCAGATCGGCGCGCCAGACAGCACCAGCCGCATTGGTAGCAAACGCAGTAGCAAACGGCGCCGAGATAAAGCTCCCCTCACTGGCGTCGGCAGCCAGGCGCAATTCACCACCGGCATTGTTCGTGACCAGCAGCCCGGTTACCTCACCGGCTGTCCAGTCGTTCACACTGCTTAAGCGCCAGCTTGATACCTGAGCCATATCAGTTGCCGGGCGGGCAGCAACCGGCAATACCCAGGTTAGTATTCCGACCAGAATGACGAGCAGACTAATACTCAGTGCCGTTCGTTGGTTCATAGATCATGCCCTGCTGCTAAACCGTCGATTGTGCTCTGTTGATATAGGGCTAGGGTTACGGTGCCGGACGCACTGCACCGTTGAACGCCCCTTTGTAGATATTAGCCGAATCATACAGTATCCAGCCTGCTGCCGCTTCTGGTTGCTCTTCAGTCGCGTTAATCTGAGCGCGCACCTCAGCCGGTCCGTACTCGACCACCACTGGCGCCCATGGATCGGTGTGATCTTGCAGCCACGGACGCTGCCGACCATAGCTGGCTGCCATCAATTGACCACCCTTTCGCACCGCAATCTGAATGGTCTCATACGGGTACTTCACCGGTACGGCAATGTTATCTAATCCACTCCACCATAACGACGGATACGGCATCGGACAGACATAATCGGCGTGTTCACCCATGCGCGCCATGTCTTGGGCAATGGTCATTGACGGGCCGTTGACAACGCGCCCAAACACATCGACCGACATAAAGGCACCGGCGGCGTTTACCGCGTGGTGTGCACGCTGCATGAACTCGATCAGAACCTCGTACATACGACCCGGGTTGGCAACCGGGTCAATTGGTTCGCTGAACAAGAGCTTATCGCGAAATTCATCCCTTGTGCCAAACCAATCGGGGAAACGGATGTAATCAAAGTTAATCTCATCAAACCCCATCTGTGCAGCTTCAACTGCCAGAGCAATGTTGTAATCCCAGACATTCTGATTGGTCGGATCGAGGTAGGCGTAGCGAATCCCCGGCCCTGGGTAATCGGCATATACTTCGCCGGTTGAACGCACTCGGATTGACCATTCGGGACGTGCATCCGAGAGCGCATTGTCGTGCGAGAAGAGCTGGACCCGGGCAATCGTGTAGATGCCGCGTTCTTTCGCTTTGGCCAAAATAGACGCGAAATCGACTCGGGGGGTGCTCAGTCTTAATTCACGGGCCAGCGGTACCTGGGAGTCGTAATAAACCATACCCAGGTCATCACGCAGATCGCTTTTAATATCGATGACCAGCGTGTTCAGCTCAGTACGATCAATGAGATCAAGAAAGCGATCAACCAGTCGTGGTACGGAAGCAACCGCCGCCGTGATGTAGATACCACGCACGTAGAAAGGTTCCAATGCGATCTGCTGCGGCATATTGCCCGGCTCAATAGGGATTACTCGTTTGGCATACCCTGGCGCTAACACCTGCACAAATCCATGTTCAGGTAAATTGGGTAGTCGGAAGCGCCCTTCGATACTGTCGTTAATACGAACAAACGCCACGGCGGTAGAGGTCAGGGTTTCAGTGGCAATAATTGCTGCATTCTGAACAGGTTTTCCGGTGGTGGCGTCGATCAATTGCCCAAAGAGGGTGTCCGGTCTGATGGCGACGTCAAGTGTTGTCGTGCGGGTAAACGGTTGCGTAACCGCCGCAAAACCATCCGCTTCGACGGTAATCTCACCGATCTCTGTCACACCGCGCAATACGTAACGCCCCTCGGCATCTGTTGTTACACTCAGATCGGACAGCTTGACCGTCGCCCCTGCCACCGGTTCACCCGTATACACATTAGTCACCTGACCGCGCAGGATATTAGGGCGGAGCCTGACATCAAAGGTCGTTGTCCGCGAGAGTGTCTCACGAACCGGTTCATACTCATCGGCACGTACCGTAATACTAAACGTCTCCGGCACATCAGTTAACGTATATTGTCCGTTCTCGTTCGTCGTGGTAAGTGGTGGCTCTGTATCGTTCAGGATAACTTCAGCGTTGCGAATGGGTTGGCCGGTATAGGCATCGGTGACCTGACCACTGAGCGTATTGGGACGCAGGCTAGTAGTAATGGTTACGGTCAACACACCACTCGCACCAACGCCGGGTTGGTCGGCTAGTGGCAAACTTGTCGGTTCGTAAGCCGGTGCCTGTAGCGCCAGCGTGTCTTCAGGTCGCCAACGTTCGGTCTGAAAGCGTCCCTGATCATCGGTAGTTAACGTCAGATCTCCGATGGATACCGTTGCATTGGGAACTGGCGCACCGGTGTAAGCATCAGTTACGATACCGGTCAATACAACCGGTTGCGACGCACAACTGATCAGGAATATTACGCAAAGAATGCAGATCGACCAGAGGCGAACAATTCGCCGCGCAAATAACACCATGGTTTACAGGCTCCTTTAGTTAGAATGAGGGACCGGTCAAAATGTGTACCAGTCAGGGGTATCTTAAGAGGCTCACAGGCGGCTGTCAAGTGAGAAGAGAGATGGTCAGGGCTGTTTAAGGTTTTACCTGACCCAACAGAGGTTCAAGGGAGAGGGATAAGAAAAGTGCAATATCACTTTCTTCGCCGTGTATGCGGTAGGGCGCAGGAACCTGTCTCAAGATGATAGACGCCCCAGACTCTCGCTCTCGTTTACACGAGGAGGATGATGCGAGGCAGGGAGGCTCTCTTTTTATAATGTGGAAAGCAGCGCACATTGCATCTGATTCGGCTAGGTCATTCCTACCAATGCTATTCCGAACGGCGCGACAAACCGTACCTTTACGCGCACATTGCATCTGATTCGGCTAGGTCATTCCTACGGTTGCTCTTGATTGACCATTCTGGCTAGCGATTGCTCAACCACGACTTCGTAGATGAAGTGAGCTTCCTGTTTTCCTTTCAACCGAACCGCGCCCAGTTCACGTAGGGGGTAAGGTGATTGATCGGCGAGCACGTGTGCCAAATGTGAAGAAATAATGATCTGACCGGCCTGGGCAATGCTGCATAATCGCGCAGCAGTGTTCACTACATCACCGATCAAGGTATAGTCTTGGCGCTGTTCTGAGCCGATATTCCCCACAACTGCTGAGCCGTAGCCGATCCCGATACCCATTCCAATCTGGAGGTTTAATTCTTCCCGCCATATGTCAGACAGGCGGGCAAAAGCCTGTTGCATTGCCACAGCCGCCAATATCACGCGCTGGGGATCATCAGGGTGACTGATAGGGGTTCCGAAGACACCGATCAAGCCATCACCGAGAAACTTATCGATCGTGCCATCGTAAGCGTAGAGCGCTTCGGTCATTGCCGTGAAATAGCGATTGAGAATGCGCTCAACCAGAATGTGGGCATCTATCTGTTCGGTTAATGTGGTAAATCCTCGCATATCGGCGAACAGCACCGCCACCGTCCGTTCGGTTGGGGTTCCGAAATCACTCCCGGCGCTAAGCAATTGCTCGGCAACTTGCGGTGATACATAACGGCGGAAGACACTGCGCACGCGCTCACGTTCTTGTTTTTCAAGCTGTTTGATAGCGCTAATATCACGGAAGACCACGACGCGCCCTAATGCTTTTTTATCAACACTATGCACGGGTGCAATACTTACACTAAAGTGGACATCGGTCTCCGGTTCTATCTCGATAGTCGTTGGCTCAGAACGGGCCAGGAAGGGGAGGACTGCTTGTAGGGTTGGCAGTTGATCGACAACCTGCCCACGGTGCGTTTTCTGATCGATCTGCAATCGATGTTGCGCAGCCGAATTTGCCAGCAACAGGCGCTGTTCTGGGTCAATGAGCAGGATCGGGTCAGTCGTACTTTGCAAAATGGCATTGAGGGTCGAGCGCTCATCATTGACAACCCGGTAGAGACGACTGTTTTCCAATATCTGTACGATCAGACTGGCAACCGTCGTAGTTAGTTCTAATTCAGCTTGTTGAAGGGGTTCACGCTGACTGACATCGAGACAGATCACGCCTTGCGTATGCTGTTTCACTTTGAGCGGTACCAGTAAAACGGTTTCCAACCGACGAGCCGCAAAAAACGCTTGTAACGGTGTCAGATCGGATTGTTCTGCTAAACGTACATAGCGCGGTTGATTAAGCCTGGCAATTTTCGCGGCGAGGTATGGATGCCGCTGGAGAAGTTGACGAAGTTCAGCGTCGTTGGGTGATGATTGACCACTTAAAGCAACAATCGTATCGGTCGGCTGTGGGCCAAACAGGATCATTGCTGCCTGTTCTACCTGAAAAATCTGTGCTACTGCCGCAATAATGCGTTGCAGGTTAGAGGGCGCGATAAACTGCGCGGTTAAGGCAAGTGATAGCCGATTGATGTCACTCAATTGTTTCATCCGACGCTGTTCACTCTCGAACATGCGGGCATTACTGATGGCAATTGCTAGCTGGTTAGCGATTGCCTGAAGAATCGCTTCATCGTTTGAGCTGAAAGCACTGATGTGTGGACTGCGTACCTCGATGGTACCAAATACTTCACGGGCCAGGAGCACTGGAATGCTCAGCGCCGATCGCATCTGTGCTTCACCGGGTAATAACGGTGTAAATCGCGCATCTTGCGACAAATCGTCGATCCGAAGCGGTTCGCGATGGCGGTAGACCCAACCAATGATCCCTTGCTCTACACCGAACGTCAACGTCGTTGAAATAGTTCGTTCTGAGCTAGCGAGGGCCTTCAGCACAAACTGATTGTGCTCATATAATGTGAGTGCCACTAGTGGGTACTGAAACTGGTGATGGAGTATTTGCACCAACAGCCGACTCAACTGATCCATCTGCATGAGTTCAGAGAGCATCTGGTTGAGTTCGTTGATCTGGCGCAGCTCTTCAGCACGTTTCGCCAGCAGCTCTTTTTGTTGTTCACTCAACCGGTAGAGGCGGGCGCTTTCCAGCGCAACGGCGCTCTGGGCGGCAACCGATGACAACAATTCAAGATGTTCGTTCGTAAAATAACCCGGGGTATGGTGTACCAGGGTAATAACGCCCCAGGTGCGGTTATCGCGTATGATCGGCATTGCCGCCACTGAACGCACGTCCTGGTGATAATCGGATGTTGCCAGCCAGCGCGAGTCAAGACGAGTATCTGTAATCAATATCGGGCTGCGCTGACGTAACGCGGCACCAGCCACACCATAGCGCAAAATGTCCTGTAGTTCTGTTGAGGCCGGATGCTGACTGCTCGAATACAGTAAGATTTTATCTTCAATGAAACCGGTTAAAATAATACTGGCCCGAATCGCACCAACCGCGTCGGCTAAGTGGTTTAAAAAACGAGTCAATAGCACATCCAGATCAATACTGGCGCCCAAGTCACGCGAGAGATGCAAGAGTAATTCGGTTTTTCGCTGCTCTTGCTGAAGACTACGTTGTGCTCGCTGGAGACGTAACAGGGCACGTACCCGTGCTACCAACAGATTGTGATCGACCGGTTTGAGCAGAACGTCATCGGCGCCAGCATCGAGATTGCTGATACTGGTGTTGAGATCGGCGTGCGCTGATACAATGATGATAGGGATAAACGGTTTTGTGCGATCTGCCTTGATGCGTCGCGTAATTTCGGCACCGTCAACACCGGGAAGCGCTAAATCGAGCAGGATTAAGTCAGGGGTGATAAGTTGCAGAAAACTTAACGCTTCCTCACCTGTTGTCACCACCGACACCCGAAACCCATGCCGGCTAAGGATGACTTGAAAAATACGCCGGATGTCGTTGTCATCTTCAACAACTAGAATGTGGGCAGGCTCGGGCATACACATCCCCCCTGAGCGGTTCTCCCCTTCAGTATAGCACAGATACAGGTCTGCTCGATGAAAAATATGACATATCGCTGCTGGTGGAGCGAGGGAAAGAAACACGGTAGCTTACTGATTGATTGAAGTGTGGTATAGAAAGCCAAAAATGTTCTTGTGCGCCTTGCCACCTGAACTAACAATGTGTTAATGACGATTGAACATTATGTATGTAAGGATGTATTCCTGACCGGTCTGCTATGGCATGCTGATGTAGTTCAATATATAATATGGTGCTCAACATTTACAGACAACGAGACTTTCAGAACACAGCACTCTTTTTTCTCCTCATTGGCGTTCATCTTCATCCTACGTTATTCTGCCGGCAATCAGTATCGGCCCTGTAGGTCCATCACTACCGGGAGCTGGCTCAGCCGTGATTGCCAGGGTGCTACCGCCAGGAACTCTTGCTGCCGGTAATCGAACGATACCGTAACCACTCGGGTCAAGCGTGAAGACACCACCACTCACTGGCGCTGCATCCCCTTGAATGACCCAGAGTTGATAGACTTGATTTTCAGTCAACGGAGGTAGTGCAGCAATTAATAACAGCTCTCCGGTTCGATCAAGGTAGATCGATCCCTGTCCGGCATCACCCCGAAGGGATGCGAGTGGTGTTGGATTAGTGAGCACGGCTGCCAATTGCTGTGACGCAGCTTGCGCAGTCGCGGCCAGAGCTTGTGCTTGATCGCGTTGTTGAATAGCAGTTGTCAACTGACTGTGCAGGTTGTTGATATATCCAATGAGACCAAACACGGCAATAATAAGTGCAGTTGCCAGACTGCCAAGTCCTATCAACCAGGGTTGCCGCAAATGTGGGAAAGAATGCTTCTGCTTTATCCTCTGGCGACCGAGTGCGTAATCAATCGTTCGTTGACGCCATTCGGGTGGTAGAACTGGTCGTTCCAGGGCAAATGGCAACAAATCAGCAGCAGCACGTAATTCGGCCAGAATCTTCTGCAATTCTGGTCGTTCTGACAGCAATTGTTGTACTTTGGCCCGTTCTGCCGGTTCGAGTGCATCAAGGGCGTAAGCTGTCAGCAAGTCAACTATTTCGTCGGAATACTCCGGTGAAGACTCCATTACCTTACTCCGCAAGCGTGCGCAGAAGCTCACGCAATTTCGATAAACCAAGACGTAGTCTGGTTTTAATGGTTCCAAGAGGTTCGCCAAGTTGTTTAGCGATCTCTGTCTGGGTCATACCACCATAATAGGCCATCTCAATTGCCTGACGTTGAGTTGGTGGCAAATCGGCCAGGGCTGCTTGGACTGCTTGACGTAAAGCTCGCTGCTCTAGGTCTTGTTCAACACCTGAGCTGTTGGGTAAGAAGTAAGCCGCTTCAATTCCTGTCAACTCACGATTACGAGCCCGTTCTCGCTTGCTACGGAGCGTATCAATTGCGCGATGACGGGTAATGCCAATAATCCATCCGACAACTGCTCCTGACTGGTGACGAAATCCACCAGCCGTCTGCCAGATATTCTGGAAGACATCTTGCATAACCTCTTCGGCAGTTTGCCGATCTCCTGTAATGCGGAGCGCGATGGCATACACTAATGAAGCATACCGATCGTACAATTCGCCGAGTGCAGCTTCATCGCGCTGCACGATTAAGTCTATCAGTAATTCATCAGTCAGGTTAGGTAGACCGGTATCTTCCGATTGTCGCGGCGGCATTAGACTCGAAACCTTTTTCTTTTCAGCATATCTACAACGCTGCATTATAACCGAGTTGGCTGAGATACAATCTAAACCGCCATCCACATGGACTCTCCCTGCTGCGCGTCTTACAGACATACATGAGCCTGCCAGCCTATTTGCTGGCAGGCTCTGCTAGCGTATTAGTCGAAGTTGTTTAGAATACTCTTGTGTATGGTTCCGTTCGGTCAGACTTCACACCGCCAAGGGCACGCATAATCTGATCAGCAGTGGGTGCCGTGACCGGGCCAATAAAGCCTTGTCCACCTTGGAGGAATGGTGCAAGTGTTGGCACAGCATCGGATACATTATAGTAAATAGGCAGTGGCAATGGTAGATTATTGGGAACAAATCCACCAATTTCACGGATCAGCGCCAGGTGCTGAGCTTCACTGCAAGCATGTTGTGCAGTGGTACCTGCCAGGCGGTCGGCCCCTAACTCGGCAAAGCGACGAGTAGCTGCCAGATACGCGCCTACAAATGCAGTCTCTGCATCGGCGCCGACCTGAACAAAGAGAGCTGGATCACGTAGCAGATTAGCCGGAACGTAAAACTGGTTCGTCAGCGCCCGCCCACCGTTGCTGACCAGGAAATCAAGATGATACTTCTCGGCATCGAGAGCAAACTTGAGGTAGAGGATGTCCTCTTCATCGAGTTTGAATTGGGCTGAGGTTAAAGCTGCGTAGTAGAAGGTTGTTGCTAATGTCTCGGCAGTTGCGGCCAGATTTAAGATAAGCTGCGGATCATCTTTGCGGTCATGATCGGCTGATGCTGACTGAATCCCAAACAGATTCGCAAAGCTTGCAACCACCAGGCCGCCACCCAGACCGGCAATGCCCTTCATTAGGCTACGACGTGAGAAGACTCCTTGCTTTGTGTGTTCTGCTGTCACGGTGTTACCTCCACTTTCAGATTGCTCTCAGTACACGCCGCTGCATGTACCTTCATAACATCTGTGCGAAGGTTTTTCGTTTTTGGATCTCAGCTTAAGCAGGAATTTATTGCCAGTTTTTCGTAGCCGGGGAAGCGTATTCACCGTGTTAACAGCAGTTAGCGCAACATAGCCGCCATTGCTACGGTATGGGCATGAATATCAACCGTATCGACGATCTGACGGGCATAGCCGCCAGCCATAGTGATAGCAATCGGTACTCCTGCTGCCCGACAGAACGTAAAGACCAACCGATCACGCTCGGCTAAACCGGCTTTGGTCAGGCTCAGTCGTCCCAGGCGATCATCGTAGTACGGATCGGCGCCGGCCAGGTAAATGACCAGATCAGGGTGAGCACTGGCAAAGACCTGGCGAACACCCCATTCCAGTGCATCGAGGTACGCGGTATCGCTGGTTGCATCGGGAAGAGCAATATCCAGGTCGCTCTGCTGTTTACGGAACGGAAAATTGTTAGCACCATGGATCGAGAATGTGAAAATCGTCTCGTCACCGGCTAAAATCGCGGCTGTCCCGTCACCCTGATGTACATCACAATCGATAATCGCGATCCGCCGCGCACGACCCTCAGCCTGCATTGCACGCGCTGCCACTGCCGTATCGTTGAAGACGCAGTAGCCGGCACCGGCATCTGAAAAAGCGTGGTGGGTGCCACCTGCCAGATTGACCCCAACCCCTTCGCTGAGAGCGACACGACAGGCGGCTATGGTTGCTCCCACCGAACGCCGTGAGCGCTCGACCATTTGTGGCGACCATGGGAAACCGATCCGGCGTAGTTCAGCACTCGTTAATTGCCCGTTCAATACGCGCTCGATATAAGCTGGTGCATGAGCACGAGACAGTTCAGCGACACTAGCCGGTTCGGGGATATGTAACTGATCAGAGGTGATAATACCCTCATTCAGCACTCGCTCGCGCAGTAGGGCATACTTCTCCATTGGGAAACGGTGTCCTGGCGGTAATGGTAAGACAAACGTGTCAGAATAGAAGACTCGCATGCTATTTACGATTAGCGATTGACGTGCGTTGTTGTCGGCGCTCTTCGCCCAACCAGCGTAGGGCGCGCACGACCAGCAACACCACGGTCAATGGGATCAAAATTAGACCGACAATGGTATTGTACACCGGTAATTCAGCACTGCCAGTAGCACTCAAGACCAGATACAGGGTATAGCTTAAGTAGTAAACCAGCAACAGACTGCCTTCACGTTGGGAAACAACCCGACGAGTAAAGAAGATCGGTAGACAAATAAGTGCTGCACCGACCATAACTGGTAAATCGAGTGCGATAGTCGACTCTGGAACAGCAATTGGTTGTGGCGATACCACTATCGTTGTGCCAAGGACCAGTAACAAATTGAGCACATTACTACCGACTACATTCCCAACAGCAATGTCCCGTTCTCCACGGAGACCGGCGATCACCGATGTGGCAATCTCAGGGAGTGAAGTGCCGATCGCCACGATGGTTAGGCCAATGATTAACTCACTCACTCCCAACCAGGTTGCAAAGGTTACTGCTCCATCAACCAACCAGCGTGCTCCTACAATGAGTAGAGCCAACCCACCGATGACCATCGCCAGTTGCAAGACCAGGGCGCGCAATCGTTGCTGTGGTGGGTATGATGGATGACTCACGTCGTGATGTTCGTTGCGCGGCCACATCATCCAGAAATACGCAACCAGGGCGAGAAGCATGATGATACCGTCGATCTGTGACAGCGTGCGGTCAAATGCCAGCAAGAATGTGAGCAGTGATGCGCCGATCATAACCGGCAGATCGCGACGAAAAATAGCTCGATCAACTGGAAGTGGCCCGAACATAGCAGCTACTCCCAAAATGAGCATGATGTTTGCGATATTACTGCCGATGATATTCCCCAAAACGATCTCGCCTTGAGCGTTGAATGCAGCTTGCAGGCTCACTGCAATTTCAGGTGAGCTGGTACCGATAGCTACCACCGTCAAACCGATAATAAGCGACGAAATACCGAGGTTTGCCGCCAGGCTGGCTGCACCACGCACAAGCAGATCGGCGCCAAAGACCAGCAGGATAATCCCTGCAATAAAAAGGAAAACTACCATGACATGTCTCGACACAATTCGCCCCCTGTCAGCGACAGGGGGCAGACAGTTCCCGCAAACGAGCCAGTTGAGGCGCGACCGGCTCGAAGGGAAGCGTTAATAACGCCGACCGCCGAAGCCGCCGCGATCACCACCAGAACGATGGCCGCGGGAACCCTTGTCCTCCGCTTCGTTTACCCGAATTTCGCGTCCATTGATCGCACGGCCATTGGTTTGGCTAATCACGGTTGCCACATCGGCGACTTCCATTTCGACAAAGCCAAAACCACGTGATCGACCGGTCTCCCGATCATTGATCACTCGTGCACTTCGTACATTGCCGTAGTCCTGAAAGAAGGCTTCAAGTGTTGCATCGTCAACACTCCAGGCCAGATTGCCGACAAAGAGCTTCACGTACATGTCCGGTCCCACTCCCTCCGCGTTGATAAGCAACGCAGTCACTCACGGGTATCGTACCCACTACCACGCCTCCGAAACAAACACCGCACGCTTCGCCTCAGAGCGGACGGCGGCCCACAGCGCCGCGTGCTGTTCCTCTGGCGTGGAGGTCTTGCGGACGGGGGAGTCGATCGGGCCTCAAACGGACGAACGGACTCTCGCGGCAACGTGACGCTGTGTAACGGCTATAGTGTATCACATTCGTCGCCAGATGAAAAGACCTTTGAAGGTTTCAATAAAAGGTTTTCAGCTTCGGGTCACCTTCGATGATCAGACAATATATCAGCGGCGGAACACCGACGAA
>NZ_JPIM01000104.1 GCF_000735195.1 Chloroflexus sp. MS-G | reverse complement strand
CAAATAGGCGTACAACAACATCCCTGAACCGATTGAGATTATCATTTTGACCAGAAATGGCAGATTCGTTGGCGAAATAAAACTTTCGATCATACCGGCGGCGACTAGAATGAGGGCACAGCCGATCACCAGCACGACGGCCCTTTTACCCGCTACAACCAGTGCCCCACGCCGACTGAGTGTGCCGGGGCGGAGGATCGCCCAGCCTAATTGCAACCCGGCACCACCAGCAATAAAGATCGCACTGAACTCAAGCGTAATATGACCAATGATAAAGTTCCAGAGGTTATCGGCAAAATCAAAACGTTGCGCAATACCGGTTACCGTACCAAAAAGTAATCCATTAACTACCAAGATGTACGCTGTGTACAGTCCTAATGTTACGCCACCGGTAAACGCTCTGATTGTGACATTAATGTTATTGGTCATAATTTCGGCAGAAGCCGCTGCTGGGCTTTCATTGATTTGCTGCCACCACTCTTCGCCGGACCGAATCTGCTCGGTGAGCATCGCTACGTCGGGAACGAGGGCCTCGCCGAGCGTCGGATCACGAAACGTTATGATGAAGGCGACAATTGCCGGTAAGAAGAACAACAACGCGGCGATCAGCGTCATCGGCCAGATCGTTCGAAATGTGTGCGGGAGTGTGGTTTGAAAAAAGGTGATAATGCGTTGGGTTTCGTTATAGCGGTAGATAATCCCATGTGCACGGGCAACAATCTGATTAAGGTAATCGGTGACCATATGATCGGGATAATCCCGGCGAGCTATGGCCAGATCGGTACAGGCTTGACGGTACAATTGCCCAAGTTCACGTAATTCTGCGGCTGATAGGCGGCCAATACCACCACTACCGCGATTAATAAGCTCCTCAAGCCGCTTCCATGACGCTGAACGTTGCTGAATGTGTTGGTCAGGTCTCAGCATTGCTTCATCAGGGTTCCTACCGCAGGTGATTGACCGAGCAGGACGGCGGTTAATCGTTCGGGTATCGGCCCGATCAGCCAGACTTCCAGATCAGGGATGGCCTCAACCAGTTGCCACATGAACTCGATCTTACTGCGCATACCACCGGTCACATCGGCTGCCCGTGAACCGCCGGTCTGTGATAATACCTGGGCAATATTTTCCTGCGTAATCAACGGGATCGGTTGAGCAGTTGGATCGCGGTGTGGATCGGCAGTGTATACCGCCTGCTCTCCCACCAGAATAATTCGTCGGGGACGTAGCGGACTCCGTAGAGCGAGGAAGTTCAGCAGGGCTTCGGTAGAAATAATCGCTGTCCCTTGCCTTTCATCAAAGGCAACATCGCCGTGAATAACCGGTACCAACCGACGTTGTAATGCTTCGTAAATTGGTGTAGTCTCCCAATGGGTGATTTGACCGTTGGTGCTACGGAGAGAAGCGGATGGTTGCAGGCTAACAGCCGGTACATCAGCATCCAGGAGCGTATCAACAACAATGCGGTTAAGTCGTAGTGCTGCCGCGGCAGTCAGAGCGAAACCGGTATGATCGGCATCGAGCGGTATGCCACGGTGTACCCCATACCGTGCTGCGTAGTGATGACCGAAAGAACCACTGCCGTGTCCCAGCACTAATGCCAGCGTCGGATTGGCGGCACGTGCCGCCGCAATGGCCTGTGCCAGCCGCTGAATAACGTCCAGATTGGCCGACTCACGACCGGTTTTGTCGGTGATAACTGAACCACCAAATTTAATGAAGGTATACACAGCCGTTTATGACGGAAAGAACATTAAGACAGCCAATACAGTCATACCCCACAACACAATGCTGATCGCTAACGGACGATCTTGCAAGACCAGGTCTTCGGGTGCGCCGCCGCCATCACGCTGGTAGACCAAATACAGATAGCGGAAAATTGCATACACCACAAACGGAACAGTGATCATGAGCATCGGAAATGGTTTTTGCGGGGCAACCGGTGCTGAAAACGCTGTCATACTGTACGCCATAATAATACTGGCAGTAACGATTGATTGCATCTGATCGAGTAACGGTATCGAATACTCGGTCAGGATACGGCGATGGTTTCCGGCTCCATTTTCGAGCAATTTCAACTCGTGACGGCGCTTCCCAATCCCGAGGAAAAGCGCCAGTAATCCCATACAAACGATCAGCCATGGTGTGATAACAATATCAATCACCGCTGCCCCGGCAATCGCTCGTAAAATGAAACCGGCAGCAATGATCAGAATATCAAAAATGACGACATTTTTCAGCCAGTAACTGTACAAAAATCCTTGTACAACGACATATACGGCCAAAACAATTGCAAAATCACTATCACCATCGAGCCATAGCGCCAGCGGAAAGACGCTCACGATCAATATTGCGGCAGTGATTGCAGCCAGAGTCGGGCTGAGAATACCGGCAGCCAGTGGCCGATGACGTTTTTTCGGGTGGGCCCGATCTTTCTCCATGTCAACCAGATCGTTAATCAAGTAGATGGCACTAGCAGCCATACAGAAGGCAATGAATGCGCCAATCACCCGCAATAATTGCAGTGGTTCGTTATACCAGAGCCGCCCTTCAGAAAAGGCAATCGCCGCAAACACGAACACATTCTTGATCCACTGCCGTGGACGCATGGTGCGCAGCAGAGCGCGTAATGATTGCGCACTAAATGGGGCAAGACGCTCGATGGGTTGAGAACGTGAAAGATTATCCATTGTTCGTTTGTTGTGTCCTCATCCATTGCAAACCTGCCTTGATTGTACCCGACAACGGTACCAATCGTCAATGCGAGGGTGTTGGAAGTGGAGCTTTTCAGCGTTCTCAGTTTCAAGACGCTTTTGATAACCGGACAATACACAGTGGAGGTACACCGACAAAACGCCCGCATCCGCTGTCAATAAACCTGGGTGTGAACATCGAAGGCATCGGCTAGCGCATGTGCACACCATCGGGAACGGGTTTGGAACCGGTCTCTCTTGTGCGCTGAGGGCATGATCAACGAGAACACGTAAAACCACTGTTGAACAGGAAGTAGCCTCTCTCCTCACCGCTGTCGAGGCGGATAAAACGTTGAAAAGGTTTACTCTTCCAGGGTAGCCAGGATACGATGTACCCGCACAGCCAACCAAAGCGCAAAATGCTCTTCGGCATTATCGAGGTCCATACCACTGATCTCTTTAATCCGTTCGAGACGGTAGAGCAGGGTATTGCGGTGCACGTGCAGGGCTTCTGAAGTAGCACGCAAATTCCCAAGGTTGTTGAAGTAGGCTTCAAGGGTTTTGATCAAATCGGAATGTTGCCGTTTGTCGTATTCAGCCAGGTTTGCGAGTGTTTCCCGATAAAACGACCACAACTCCGGCGTTTCACGCAGACGAATCAGGAGGCGATATACTCCAAGATCACCAAACGCCAATACCCGGTCATCGCCAAAAATCTGCCGACCGAGACTCAACGATTGTTCAGCCTCTTCAACCGAACGCCGCCACTCGTTTAGTTGCGCGGCTGGCATACCAATGGCGATGACTACGTTCGGGTGATCAATCCGTAATCGTTCACGCAATTGTTCGGCCAGTTCGCGTATGCGCGTTACGCTTGTGGTTGGTAGCATACAGAGCACATTGCTCTCGCGACGGGAGATCGGTGCGTTAATGCCCAGTCGTTTCAACTCGTTCTGAACATTCGTCGCTGCGCGCGCCAGTGTTGCCGGGCCGGCGTCGTCGATATGAACCAGCATCGCGGTGTGGGGCACATTGAGGGTATACCCTAATTCTTGTCCACGCTGAATTGCTGCTGCCAGATCACCGGCTGAACCGGCTAGAATACCGGCAATAAAATCACCGCGTAAGCGCTCTTCAGCCGCCTGTACCGCCTGTTCCTTCGCCAGTTCGAGCGCCAGTGCCAGGGCGCCACGTTGGGCTGCGGTGCGATCCCATGCGTCGAGCGTTGTCCCGGCAATAGCAACGTAGCCGGTCGGTAGGGTTGAATTACCAATTGGTTCAACCCAAATCTGCTGGTTGAACAGGGTTACTTCGCCGCGCCCACTTGGGCGTAGGGCTTGTAAGGCCAGCCGTGCCTGCCCACGCCCACGCTGGGCTCGTAATGCGCCGTTCGGTGCATAGCAAGCAACGCTCTGTCCGGTACGTTCGTACAAAATGTCGAGCAAGCCACCGATCCCACCCCCTTGCAATGAACACTGGGTCAAGAGATCGTAGAGGCGAGCGGCGCGCCGCTCGAATTGGGCTTCGTAATCGGTAATTAGCCGAGTGATCTCCCGCTCGACCTCACGTAAGTCAACCCCTTCCGGGAGCTTCAGCAACGGCAGACGCGCATCTTCGGCTGCTTGCTGATCTTCGGCAGTAATAGTGCCCAAAACGGCGACACCGGCAATTGGTACCGGTGCCTGAGCCAGGCGGCGTACCAGCACTGCCAGCGTTAGTCGTGGGTCGAGGGCGATTGCGGCTTCAACCGATAGTAAGGCTAGCTCACCACCACGCAGTTCGGCAAAGGCCGGTAATGTGGCGCGCAGTGTGGCTATCCAGCTAACCTGACGCCCCAATCCGGCAGCGCCAGCTACAATCGTCGTTCCTTCTGGCAGTGCTAGACGAACGACATCACGAACGGTGATGGTTACCATAGTGATGAATCACAATCGTTTATCACCGAAAACCGTTAGTATTATACATTGTTCTTGTCTGTAGTGGGTAAGGTACTTGACAGACTTCGTCGCATCTGATACAATCTCAGACACAACAGTTTAAAATACAACTATTTTTGAAACAACGAAGTGTTTTGCAATTCTATGACGCCATCTGGGCCAGGGCAATACCGTATGATCCAAGAAGTGTATGTCTTGCTGGATGATGGCGACCGTCGCTTGTTGCGTCAATTCCAGCTTAATCCAACCCAATACGCGGCGCTGTTGCTACTGGCCGAGCATCACGGTGTGCGGTTGTCAGATTTGAGTGAGCATTTGTTGATCGATAAGAGTAGCACCACTCGCCTGGTTGATCGTCTCAGTGCGTTTGGATTTGTTGAACGCATGGCCGATCCCAATGATCGACGGGTGCAACGGATTGTGTTGACAAAGCGTGGCTATGAACATCTGGGGTTGGTTCGGGCTGCGTTTAGTGAATCGGTCGTGCGACGTTGGGCTGTCCTTGATCATACCGAGCACGAAACTCTGACTCACTTACTTCTGAAACTCCGTCGCGAATTAACGATACTGCAACACGGTACAGATAGCTCGAAAGGAGGTGACGTACTGTCTAACCGCGATTGACAGCACATATACCCGTATCTGGTATGGTATGAAGCATTGATGCACTAGACAAAGGAGTTTCTTGTGAAGAGGTTAACCTTCTCGTTCATTGCTTTGTTGGCATTGTTTGCCACCCTGCTATCCGCCTGTGGTCAGGCAACCCCCGCTGCGCAACCGACGGCTGCCCCTGCTGCACCTACTGCCGCTCCTGCACAACCGACAACTGATGGAATGGCCATTACCGGCACCGTAACCCTCTGGCATGCGTATGGTACCGGGAGTGCTGAGGAAAAAGCGATCAATATCCTGATCGACCGGGCACGCGCTGCCTACCCGAATGCTACAATCAATGTTCTACAAATTCCGTTTGATCAGATATTCAACAAGTTCAATAATGAAGTTTCGTCGGGTGGTGGACCTGATATGTTCATTGCTCCCAACGACAGCCTAGGCAGTCAGATTCGGGCCGGTGTGTTGGCCGATCTGAGTGAATACCAAAGCCGCCTCACGGATGTTGCCCCAACCGGTGTTGCCGGGATGTCGCTCAACGGCAAGCTGTACGGTATTCCCGAATCGTTTAAGGCCGTTGCTCTCTATTACAACAAGAGCAAAGTTGCTAACCCACCGACGACGACCGATGAGCTGCTAGCCCTGGTGAAGGGAGGTAATACGCTCGTACTCAATCAGAATGCCTACCACAATTTCGGTTGGCTACAGGCATTCGGTGGTCAATTGATGGATGCTAGCGGCAAGTGCATCGCTGATCAGGCAGGTGGTGCCGAGTGGTTTGCTTACCTGAAGGCACTCAAAGAAGTTCCGACCGTCACTTTCTCCACCGATGGAGGTCAGGCTGACTCGCTCTTCAAGGATGGCAAAGCCGATATGATCATCAACGGCCCATGGGTTTTGGGTGACTACCGTGCCGTCCTCGGTGATAACCTCGGCGTCGCGCCTATGCCAGGTGCAGTAAAGCCGGCTGGCCCGCTCACTGGTGTTGATGGGTTCTATGTCAGCATTAACAGCCAGAATGTCGCAGGTGCTGTGGCGTTGGCGATGTTTTTGACCAGTCCCGAATCGATGAAGGTCTACGTTGATGAAGCTGGTCATGTCCCTGTCAGCACGAAGGTTGAGATTAGCGACCCATTAGTACAGGCCTTTGCCCAAGCCTCTGCTACCGGTGTACCACGACCCCAGATTCCTGAACTTGACAACTATTGGGGGCCATTTGGTGATGCGATGACCAAAGTACTGGATGGTGGTGCTGATCCGAAGGCAGCAGTGACCGAAGCCTGTGCATTGATGAATACGGCGAATGGTAAGTAAGTCGAACGCTGTTGTCTAAACGTCGGGGCAGGTGCAAAACCTGCCCCGCTGTCACACCAACGTTGCTGCGCGTCTCTATGATAGTGGCACAATGAACAGCGCGGAACAAGACGAGCAGCAGGAGTGATGGGCAGTATCTGGCGGGAGTGTTCGCATCTGCTAACTAGTGATCGATCTGGTTCCGCATAACGAGGGCGACAAACGATCAGCGTTCAGTGGTATCATTGAGCGATACCGCAACTAACCACTTTATACCGTTCAGTTCAAGCGAAGGGGAGGAAGCCGCATGGCAACCACAAATCCAGAGCTGACCTCACAACCGGTTCGGGTACCGCGTTCAGCTCTGTCCGAGGGGTGGAAACAACTGCGCACCCCACTGATCTACTTGCTGCCAGCGTTGATCATTATGATGCTCATCACCTTTTACCCGCTGGCTTTTCAGGTCTGGATGTCGTTTACCGATTATGGGGTTATTAAAGAGGAGGGTAAGCAAACGCTCAATCCCTTTGGCCCTAATGGTACTACGCCACCAAATTACCGACCGGCTCAATATGTCGGTTTCAGAAACTATCTTGATATTGTCACTAACAACCCTCAGTTTGTCGCTCGTCTGGGGGGGAATTTTGACTTTTGGCGGTTACTGGCCTTTAATCTATGGTGGACGTTCTCGAATGTTGGATTCCACGTCGCTTTAGGCGTCATTATTGCTGTGTTGTTAAATGTTGAGGGGTTGTGGGGACGAAAAATTTATCGGGCCATTTATATTTTACCCATGGTGTTACCGAATATCGTTGTTGCTACTGTCTGGCGCAATATGTTTGACGATCAGTATGGCTCGATCAATCAGTTGATCAACCTCCTCATCACACCGTTCGGTTTCGATCCAGTTCAAATTCGCTGGTTTAACCAGATTCAAGACCCAATTCCCGGCATCGGTTTGCCACTCAGCTATTACGCAATGCTGATCGCGAACATCTGGCTTGGATGGCCATTTATGACGATTGTGGCAACCGGTGCTTTGCAATCGATTCCGAAAGAGATGTATGAAGCGGCCAGTATCGATGGTGCTACCGGATTACAGCAATTCTGGCGCATAACTCTGCCACTCCTTCGTCCGGCAATGGTACCGGCAGCGATGGTCGGTATTGTTACTACCTTTAATTTGTTCCACGTCATCTACTTTATGAGCGGTGGTGGTCCGCTTGGTCGGACTGAGATTATGGTGACGCAAGCGTTCAAACTGATCAATGTCAATCAGCTTTACGGGGTTGCAGCCGCTTTCTCGGTTATCATTGCGCTCGTTCTGATACCGATCTTCTTGATAACGAACAAGATTTCACGCGCTACGGAGAGCTACGATGTCTAGTGTCACTGTTCCCTCGCGCCGTTCGGGCAGCACAACTGCTGGCCGCCGCTTGAAGTGGTGGCAACAGCTTGTATTACAGGCCATCTGTCTCTTTATTGCAGCCACTGTGCTCTTTCCGGTGCTCTGGATCGTTAGTATGTCCCTCGATCCGCGTAATATTTCGCGACCGACAGAGCTGAACCTTATCCCCCCTGGTGCATCATTTCAGGCCTATTTGCAAGTACTTGATCGCCCAACTGCTAATCCGGTGACGTTTACCGAACTAGCGTTTAACAGTCTACGGCTGGCTGGTGGAGTTTCGGCATTCGCTTTGCTGATCGGTGTCAGTGCTGCCTATGCCTTCTCACGTTTTAAGTTTCCCGGTCGGCAGTTTATGATGATTGCGGTCTTGGCAATTACTGTCTTGCCGAGTGTAGCGACCATCGCACCTCTCTTCGCGCTACTGAACAGTGTACGTATCAGTAGTGCCATTATGAGCATTGTGTTGATTATTGCCGGGTTGATGCTGCTCGGCCTGACCATTTTTGCGGTCGCTCCCGCAATTCGCATGGGTTCTGCCGGGCCAGGCAATTATTTCTTCGGTGCGGTTGGGTTAGCGATTAGCTTTGGTCTGATTTTTAGTGGGCTTACCCCACCGCGCAGTGAGGTCTTCGTGCTACGGAACTCGCTGCTCGGCGTTGGTATTGCGATGGTGTCAGGTGCTCTCCCGTTTGCAATCTGGAATTTGAAGGGCTATCTTGATACAATCCCGAAGGAGCTGGAAGAGGCCGCTATTATCGACGGTGCTTCGCCTAATCAAGTCTTTTTCCAGATTGTGTTGCCACTCGCGACACCAGCACTGGCCGTCACAGGTTTTCTTGGTTTTACCGGCGGTTGGACTGAATTCTTTCTGTCGTGGCAGTTCTTGACCGATCCAAAAGATTTCACGCTAGCGATGTCACTCTATAATATGACCGGTCAGTATGCAGGTCAGATTCCATGGTCACGGTTTGCCGCTTTCTCGATCCTGCTCTCATTACCGGTCGCGATTGTCTATCTTTTGTTGCAACGCTACATCATTGGCGGCCTGACGTTAGGTGGTGTGAAGGGATAGGTAATGCAGTTGCCTTGGTGAGCCTTGCGCTACGGACTACGGAGCACGGTCAGGCAGCAGCTCAGATCGGGTTCCGTCTGCTCTCGTCGGTACGCAGGCCAGAGACACATGTTTAGGCAATGAGGAGGCTTTTTCAGATATGCGCTAGTGTGTCTCATTCTGTCTCTGCTGAGGGGTCAAGAACGGGTAAAATGCTTATAGAATATTTGTTCTAGTAATGCAACGTTCTTACCTCGCCGGTCTTGCCTGCGTTCAACGGTAGGCAGAGAACGGATGCGATACACCGTCCGCGCAGTGCATTCCAGAGAGGGCAGACGGATGCGTGGAATGCGCACGCCCATGCCAGAACATGTGTTGTTGTACAAATGTTCAGTTTGCTCGTGAGCCTCTGCACGGTGGGAGAGCAACTCTGCAACGGGGCTATCGTGCCCTGACACCATCCGGTGTCTCATCGTCCATATGCTATCTGCGCTTGATCGGTAACAGGAGTGAACGTAACGCCCTCTAATAGGGGAATGTTTGCGACAGATCACTCCTGCAATAGCAACGTATCGTGTTATTCCCGCAAGTTGAAATTCAAAGGATTGTTCACCGTGGAACAGATACACGTCTCGGCTGACTTTATTTTCGGAACAATGGCGACCGATAGTCGTCGATTAGGGTATGTGCGGGCAGAGATAGCGGGTATTTCTCACCGCTATCGGATGATACCGGCGGTACCACAAGCTGGCGATCCTGTCCGGCTCCTGGTTACATTAGGGCCATCGATTACCGCCGATCAGGTATGCGTTTACTATACCACCGATGGTAGTGAGCCAAATGGGAAACGTGGTGAGCCAGCGTCGGGAAGTGCGGTAGCAGTTGGTCAGCGCCTTGCCAGTCATTGGGATACCTTGCTCTGGGGGTATGCGGAAGAGTGGGCGATTGATTTGCCACCACAACCGAACGGCACCGTTGTTCGCTACCGGATCGAAGCCTGGTTACGCGAAGGAACCGAGTCGTTTTGGTATAGTGAAGTGATCGGCGCTACCGAAGGCGATGGCAGTGTGGTTGGTCAACCTGGGCCAGGAGATCATTATCTTCACGAGATGGGTGCAGAGTTTCATCTGACCTTCTTCCGTCGTCCTCGGACGTGCGCGTATCGCGTGGGTGATGAGGGATCACCTGACTGGCTCGGTGAGGCATTGATTTACCATATCTTCATCGACCGATTTCATCCTGGCCCTGGTCGTCAGTTTGCCAATCCACCGACACCGATGGGTATCTACGGCGGTACACTGGCCGGGATCACCTCTCATCTTGACTACATCGCCAGTTTAGGTACCACGGCGATCTGGCTATCGCCACTGTTCCCTTCACCTTCACACCATGGCTATGACGCTACTGATTACTACGATGTCGAACCCCGTCTGGGAACAATGGCCGACCTGAAGCACCTAATCGCAGCAGCCCATGATCGTGGGATGCGAGTCATTCTGGATTACACCGCCAATCACTTTTCAAACCAGCATCCTATCTTCCGTCGGGCTATTAGCGACCCGCACAGCCCAGAACGGGAATGGTTTACCTTTACCCGCTATCCAGATCGATACGTCTCTTTTTTTGGGGTTGCTGAACTGCCACAGCTTGATCTGGATTATCCTCCAGCACGTCAGTTTATGATCGATGCCGCACGCTACTGGTTAGAACAGGGGATTGACGGGTATCGGCTCGATTACACAATAGGCCCTTCACACGATTTCTGGACGATGTTTCGGGCAGCACTACGAAGTGTCAAGTCAGATTGTGTGCTGTTGGGCGAGGCAGTTGATACGGCTGAGGTGCTGCGCTCGTATGTTGGTCGACTCGACGGTTGTCTAGATTTCCTCTTACTTCAGGCCATCCGACGCTTCTTTGCCTTCGATGAGATGAGCGCCAGTCAATTTGTGGTATTTCTCAACCGGCATTTACACTACTTCCCACCTGGCTTCTATCTACCCAGTTTTCTCGATAATCATGATATGAACCGCTTTCTGTGGATTGTGCGCGGTGATACTCGCCGTTTACGACTGGCCGCTCTATGTCAGTACACGTTGCCTCATCCACCAATCCTCTACTACGGCACGGAAGTTGGGCTAAGTCAGCGGCTCGATGTACGTCATGCCGATGGTAGCGGCCATCCTGAAGAGTCACGATTGCCGATGTTGTGGGGCGAAGATCAAGATCGCGAACTGCTCGAGTTTTACTGGCAACTTGGAGCATTGCGGCGGGCGACAACAGCAATCTGGCGTGGTGAACGTCGATTCATTCATATTGATGACCGGCACGGTCAACTGGCATACACTTGTACGGCCAATGGTGAAACCTGGCTGGTAGCACTTCAGCAGGCACCACACGCCGGTATGATTCCATTACCGTCAGGGCGCTGGGAGGTTGTGTTGGCTACCCAATCGGCCGACATCGTTGGCGGACGGATAGCATTACCGGCGTATGGTGGAGCTGTGTTGCGGCGAATCTAGAGAAACGGGAGCAGCAGAGGCGGGTTTCTAACTTCTCCCCAGTACGTGTGTGCAGTGGTGCTCAGCTTCCCGTTCTGTCAGCAGTCTCCCCAAGCCACTCTTCGCTCGTCGATCATGTCGTTAGCGTATGTTGGGTCGGGTTGAGAACTCGCCCACCGCATCCAGCACTCTGCTGAGGCGGGCCGGAGGCCTGCGCACCTAGGCGATGATGGCGGGGTGGCATCTCAAGCCGCTCGCCGTCTTTTGGATGCCTGTCCGAGGCGGGCCGGAGGCCCGCGTACCTGAAAGGAGACCCGAAGCTAAAAACCTCTAACGAAAGGGGTGACGGTTGCGCATTAATGAACGATCAGGTATACTGTATTTTCGGTGTACGATAACGGCGCATGTCGCTGCACAGGGGCGCACCAAATCTACAGCGAAGGAGGTGATAGAGGAGGATCACGGTAACACCAGAGAAATCGGGCGTTGCCCCGCGCCAGGTCACGATTCTCTATCACAACTAGGTACCGTTGATCCGGCAGCGCTATGCGAGTTGAACGTCGAGAAGGCGAAACCGTAGAACAGCTCATTCGCCGCTTTAATAAAGGTGTTGTCGCTGAGCGAATCACCAAAACCTATCGCGAGAAAATGCACTTTATCTCGAAGAGTGAGCAGCGCAAAGAGAAGCGTCGTCGCGCCGAGCGGAATCGTCGAAAGAAACTGGCCAAAGCTGCTGCGCTTGGTCTGAATTGAAAAACCTTCGATGGCACATACGTTGCAGCGTAAAGCACGTATTGTGCCATCGACCATCTTGAGTAGCGGAAGATAAGATTATGTTTGATAAACTGGCTGCCGTTGCCGCACGCTACGATGAATTAACCGAATTGATGGCGAAGCCAGAGGTAGCAACAAATGCGTCCCTCTTGCAGCAGTATGCCCGTGAACAGCGCGAACTGGAAGACATTGTTGCTACGTATCGTGAATATCAGGCTACCCAACGTGCAATTGACGAAGCGGAAGCGATGCTCGACGATAGCGATCCGGAATTGCGGGCACTGGCCCAGGAAGAGCTTGAGATGCAGCGAAAGCGGTTACTCAAGCTCGAAGAGCAGTTGAAGCTGCTCCTGCTGCCACGTGATCCCAACGACGAAAAGGATGTCATTATGGAGATCCGGCAGGGCGAAGGTGGTGACGAAGCAGCGCTCTTTGCCGCCGATCTCTTTCGTATGTACACCCGGTTCGCCGAGTCGCGTGGTTGGAAAGTTGAAGTGGATAGCCTGACCGAAAACGGCATCGGTGGCATCAAAGAGGTGATTTTCCAGATTCACGGTCGAGGGGCTTACAGCCAGTTGAAGTACGAGGGTGGTGTTCATCGCGTGCAGCGTGTACCGGCCACCGAAGCGCGTGGTCGTATCCACACATCGACGGCCACTGTAGCTGTGCTCCCTGAAGTCGAAGATACTGAGATTGAGATCAAGCCGGAAGACTTGCGCATTGATGTCTTTCGGAGCGCTGGTCACGGTGGGCAAGGGGTGAATACAACCGACTCGGCAGTACGGATCGTCTATAAGCCCGGTACACCGGAAGAAATTGTTGTCACCTGTCAGGATGGCCGGTCGCAAATACAAAACCGTGAGCGAGCGATGGCTGTGCTGCGTGCACGTCTGTACGCTCGTGAACAGGAGAAGCGTCAACGCGAAATCGGCGCATCTCGGCTTGCTCAGGTGGGAACTGGTGAACGGGCCGAGAAGATTCGGACCTATAACTTTCCGCAAGATCGTATTACCGACCACCGGATTGGACAGAACTTCTCGAACTTGCCGGCAGTTCTTGACGGTGAACTTGATAAAATTATTGAGGCGTTGATCATCTACGATAACGCCGAACGGTTGCGGGCCAGTGGCATCAGCAACTGAGTGTGTATCCGATCCACGTCTTGCACCTGGGAGTGTGAGCTTCTGGCCCGCACTCCTGAGGTGAGCGGATATAGCTGCTCTCAGCAATTATTTGACTGCGTGCAGCAGCGCGTGTCTCCTCACTGTACGGCAGGCATTCTGATCATACGAATGAGACATCGCTTAGAGCCTGACCAAACACCCAGCTTTCTCGTGGAGCACGTACCGTACCCGTGTAATCATTACCTGTCTGAAAAAATGTTGAGTTATGTACAACACTGAGACTTGACTTCAGCAAGCCAATCATTCCTTCAATCCCTGCTCAGCAAGGGCATATTCAGCTACACGCTCAGGGAATGGAAGAAGCGCCTGATGCAGTGCCGCTGCACCTCTGGCACGCAGACCTCTCCCCGCGCACTGGCGGGTCGGGAGGTTGGGGGAGGGGGCAGAAGTGCGAACTGAATCTGTTGCATCTCGATACCCCGTCCCAATACCTGGAATCGCTCTACCCCCCTTTTGTAACCCATTGTCTGGGGATCGTCCTGATCCTGCATACGTGCCTTATCGCTGTTGTTGCCAATCTCCAAGGTCGGTAGGATATGATGTTCGTCTGATCTGTTCGTTCATACCATCACGTATCCATCAAAACCCTCGACTAGATACATTTCAGACACTCTCTAAGATTTATGAATAAAAGGATAATTTTTGATCATTGGGCGTATGTAAGAAAAATTTTTCACAATCCTATGTTCAATGAAAGATAAAATTATCTTTGGTCTCTATGGTGAGAAGATCACCTTCTTGCAGTGAAGTCTGTCATGCAATGCACGAGATTCACGAGGAGGGGCGAGGCACCTCTTTGCCCCTACCGGTGTCCACGACGATGGTCACTGTGCCCCTACATCCATCGATGGGTTGCATCCGTTATACCGTGAGACGGTTATGCGGATAGGCACTTACACCAATTCTTGCTGTGGCAACCCGTGTCCGATCTTACTAGGCGTATGCGTCAGTGTACGGAATATGATGTGTAGATAGGATTGGTGTGATCCGGTTCTGCCTGGTAGAATTGGTGTCAGGCGCACGTGGCAGATCAACAAGAAACAATAATGGCTCTGCGCCAGCCATGCAAGTGTTGTCGTAGTCGGTGTGTTTGGAGGTGGCCGCTGTGCGTTCGTTCTTGTCTATCCCATGCGGGAATCTCCCAATTATCGGGTACAATGTACGCCACTAGTAACGATACCTGATCGTACTGTTGGCATCAAGCAGGAGAGCGTCATGTTGCCACCGGCCCTTGCAACCTTCATTGAGCGCATGCCCAAAGTTGAACTGCATCTCCATCTTGAAGGCGCCGTTTCACCGCGCACCTTTTTGCAGTTGAGTCAGCGCAATGGTGTTGCACTGCCGGTACAGCATGAAGCAGAATTAGCTGCGCTCTTCCAATACGACGACTTTCAGCATTTCCTCGACACGTTTATGGTCTTAGCCGAAACAATCGTTTCTGGTGAAGATTTTGCGCTGCTCGCTTACGAGTTGGGGAAAGAACTGGCAGCGCAGCAGGTACTCTATGCCGAAGTGATGATTTCGCCAATGCAGCACGTGCGGCGGGGGATCGATCTCCGTGAGGTAGTGGCTGGTGCGGCGGCGGGTTTTGCGCAAGCCAGAGAGCAGGGTGGGCCGTTAGTGGGGATCGTCTTTGATTATGGCCGCCAATACGGTGCCGAAGCGGCCTGGCCAATCCTCGAAGTAGCTATTGACTGTCGGGCGCTGGGAGTGGTGGGATGGTCGATTGGTGGCAACGAGATTGGTCACCCGCCGGAAGAATTTGCTGCGTTATTTGCAACGGCGCGTCAGGCTGGGTTGGGTGTGATGGCCCATGCCGGTGAAGTTGTGGGGCCGGCCAGTGTGTGGGGGGCGATTGATGTCTTGGGGGTTAGCCGAATCGGTCACGGTATTCGCAGTATCGAAGACCCAACTCTGGTAGCGACCCTTATCGAGCGTGACATTGTGCTCGATGTTTGTCCGAGCAGTAATGTACGTACAAAAGCTGTCACTTCCTGGCAAACGCATCCGTTGCGACAACTGTACGATGCTGGCGTATTGGTAACGATCAATTCCGACGATCCAACCTTTTTTGAGACGACGATCAGCGAGGAGTTTCGTCGGGCTGCTATTCATCTGGGTTTTACCGTCGATGATCTTTGCACCATGACGCGCAACGCTGCTCAGGCCACGTTCTTATCGTCAGCAGAACGTGCGACGCTGGTGACAACGATCGAGACTCTTCAGCGCAATCTGCGGTCAGAG
>NZ_JPIM01000103.1 GCF_000735195.1 Chloroflexus sp. MS-G | reverse complement strand
ATCGTTATCAACAACGGTCGGTGTATCCCTTGCCACGGTACTCCAATTAGTCCAAATGGCAGACTTAACATAAATGTTAGCGCAATACTCCAGCCGCCGATCTGATGTGTTTCCACTGGTAGCCAGCGGTTAAACAGTGCTTCGCCTGGGCCAAATGTGTATTGTTGCCGGTGTTGCTGTCCGTCTACAAATAGACGGGCAACGGCGCCATCGTAACTGAGTATCAGTACCTGTGGCTGTGAGCTGGTAAAAACGTCGCTGAACCGTAATGGTGGGCGATCATTGGCGGCGCGTGTTAGCGGTAAGCGCATGCGTACCAGAAGATCGGCGCCGGCCTGGATGAGACTCACATTGTGACCATCGATCCCGCGGCCATAGTTGACGATAAAGCCTTCCGTATGTCTGCTTGGTTCTCCCACTGCCACTCGTGCCACTAGCGTAAAAGCACCGGTCTGCGCAATTGCAGCAGCAACTCCTCGTAATGGCTCACGGCTCATCAACCAGCGCTCATAGCCTACTCGCATGCCTTCCTGAGTTAAAACTGGTTTCCCGTGAGCTACTAACGGTCGGCTAAATGGCCCATTCGGCATTGGTGGGAACTGATTGAGATCGTAAGCCAGCAACGGCTGTAGGGCAACTGCCTCTTGAAATGTGTCGACCGTATGCGCCTCACGTTCAGTAAATGCTCGACTGTACAGCGCAACAAAGCTCACATATCCCGGCCAAAACCGCCGTCCATCATCAGCCGCCCCGATTTGTAACGTGTAACGATCCGACCAGTTCGTCGGCAAGGTTGCTCGCTGCCAGTGTTGCAATAGCCATACGGCACTACCAACCCAGATGGTCAGCCCAATGATTACCACTGTGGCTGGTGTTTGTCGGATGAGATGCACCACCCGGCGCCCAATTTGGTCAACAATCGGTAACAATAGAGGTGCCAGCCACCGACTACCCAGCCCGGCGCCGGCCGTATTCGCCATCACATCGAGGATGGCAGCAGTACGACCAGGGATGATAAGCTGAGCGATTTCAATACCGAGTGCCAGCAGACCGGCTAGCATCATTGACCCAAGAATTTGCCCACGTTGACGTATCCCATACCCTGCCAGGGACCAACGTAGCGTCACCCCCAGCGGTATGAAGAGGATCACGTTCTGCATCAGATCAGTGCCGTGGCTGAGACCAGTCAGTAGCCGAAACCAGGGGTTCGTCGGCCAGGTCGGGGTAAACGCAAAAGGGTATAACGTCAACACGCCGATCCAGCTCAGTATCGGTAGCGCCAATACGACGCCGTACCTTCGTACTGCATACGGCGATAAGCGACGATCAACCAATCGGCTCATAGACCGTTGACCAGGGCAGCAAGGGGCGGACAACGCCAGAAAGGTTGCCAGCCCAATCACCACGGGCCGTATCACCTTCCAGGCTATCAATGACTTGAAACGCTACGGCATCACGCTCGGCAAACTGCCCAATCGGCGGATTGAGTGTGGTCAGTGCTGCTTCTACGTACAACGAACCCTCGGCCAGAAAATTGCCGGGAATCGTCACCCGTGCAGTGTACCGTCCGGGCGGTCGCGGGCGTCCACGCCATTCCGGATCGAGGTCGAGTGTCGTGAATACGGCCACATTATCTTCGTTGTAGAGACGAAAATGTGGCATTAACACATAACCACCTTTGCTAACAACGAACTCCATTTCAAGCGTTACCGGTGTCCGAATATCAATCGTATCGGACACATCACCATCAACATCGCGAACCCGCACTGCTCGCAGATGCGCAACATCTTTACCGGGCGCCTTTTCGCGATCCGGCCAAACCCGTTCTGCAATCGAATGCGCGCCCTTGCCCAGGTAGACCCCTACCACCTGTTGAGCTGGGCCATCGGCAATCACCTGTCCCTGGTGTAGCAGAATTGCCCGCTGACACATTCGCAAAATCGACTGCATACTGTGCGAAACAAACAGTACTGTTCGTCCCTGTTGACCAACGTCTTGCATCTTATTGAGGCATTTCTTCTGGAAGCGAGCGTCGCCTACAGCCAGTACCTCATCGACGATCAAGATTTCTGGTTCCAGGTGTGCAGCAACAGCGAAAGCCAGACGGACATACATGCCCGACGAATAAAATTTCACCGGTGTATCAATAAATTTCTCAACCTCGGCAAAGTGCACAATGGCATCGAAATTACGGTCAATTTCGCGCTTACGCATACCGAGGATAGCGCCGTTGAGATAAATATTTTCGCGTCCGGTCAGCTCAGGATGAAAACCGGTACCAACTTCGAGTAATGATGCAACTCGTCCATACAGCTCGGCCCGTCCGCGCGTTGGCTCAGTAATTCGGGAGAGAACCTTCAGCAGGGTACTCTTCCCGGCGCCATTACGACCGATAATTCCGACGACCTCCCCTTGCTGGATGTCAAATGAAACCCCATTGAGCGCCCACAATTCGGTTGTCTCCGCCGACGGTTGACCACGAAACCGCTCGACAATTGCATCGCGCAAGGTGGCATATCCTGGACTGCGCTGCTTGATCGCTCCAATCCGGTACTGTTTTGCTAAATCACGGGCACGAATTGCGTATGGCATAGGCTAAATAATGTCGGCAAACTTACGTTCCACCGCCTGAAAGTAGAGCAAACCAGAACTAAACAGGGCTATTGCCGTTGTGACCGAAATGAACATCAGCAGGCTGGGCGGTTGGGTGCCCAGTAATGCCCAGCGAAACCCTTCGACAACACTGACCATCGGGTTAAGGGCATAAACAATCTGCCAGTGCCCTTCGATTAGGTTACTTGGATATACCACCGGTGTCGCGAAGAGCCAGAGCTGGATCAGGAATGGAGTGGCATGGCGCACATCACGGTAACGGGCGTTGATTGCCGAAAGCCAGAAGCCGACACCCAGCGCCGTGATCATTCCTAGGAGCATAAATAGCGGTAAGAGAAATACTGCCGGCGTGGGTGCCCATTGATACCAGAACATCAACGCTAGCAAGATCAAAAACGACAGGCCGAAATCTACTGTTCCGGCCAACACGCTGGCTGTTGGGATGGCAAGCCGCGGAAAGTAGACTTTACGGACAATACTGGCACTCCCAACTAGGCTGTTGGCCGCCTGGGCGACGGTGTTGGCAAAAAACTGCCACGGTAAGAGTCCGGCCAGATTGAAAAGCGGATACGGAATACCGTTGGTATTCACTCCGGCTAATCGCCCAAAGATGATCGTAAAGACAACCAGTTGCAGCGTCGGTTGGATAAGCGCCCAACTTGCACCAAGCAGTGTTTGCTTGTAGCGCACCTTAATGTCACGCCAAACCAGGAAGAAGAGTAACTCGCGATAGTCCCATAAGTCGCGCCAGTTGAAATGCCACCATCCCTTACGCGCCTCGATAATGATTGGTTCGTGTATGCTGTCTGGGACAGATGACACTGCACTGGCGTCGTTCACCGAGGTTGAAGGTTCAAGTATCGCCATAATGCTGGTGTTGTCCTTACATTCGGAAACGGTAACGTCTGTTGATACGTCAAATCAGTTAGTCTGACAAAGATCTCCCTTATGTAGCATAGTCGGTTCACGGCTATCGTGCAATTACAATTTCTTCAATTGCACGCCTAGCGACAACACCACCGTTGCCGATCAGATGTTTCAGCTACTCACGAACGGCGCAACGAATTCTGGTATCATATTCATAGTACGAGTGTTATCACACAGGGTTGACAAAAAAGAAAGGTAGTCGAACGATGGCTTATGCAGCCCTGATGGGTGCCGAAATTAAGCGCCGCGAGGATCCGCGTCTTGTGCGTGGACAGGGCACGTATGTGAGCGATCTGCGTCTACCGGGCATGTTATATGTCGCAATTGCCCGCAGCCCTTATGCTCACGCCCGGATTGTCGCAATCGACAAAGCTGCGGCACTGGCTCATCCCGACGTGGTTGCAGTGTATACCGGCGCTGATCTGGTCGATCTCTGTCGGCCACTTCCCCTCGCGAGTTCTGGTGAAGGCGGCAGTGGTGCTCAACGTTATACGGGCCGCACGCGCTATGTCCTGGCCGTTGAGCGGGTTCGGCATGTCGGTGAAGCAGTTGCTGCAATTGTTGCCCGTACCCCAGAGGCAGCCCTCGATGCTGCACTTTCGCTTCCTATCGAATGGGAACCATTACCTGCTGTCATTGATCCATTGGCGGCTATCGCACCTGACGCACCGGTCATCTTCGATGGTCTGCCTGACAATATCGACCATCGCCGCCGCCGCCAAAAGGGGGATGTCGAAGCGGCGTTCGCTTCCGCTTATCGTATTATTCGCCAGCGTATGGTCAACCAACGTCTGCTCGGCTTCCCTATGGAAGGACGTGCGGTAGTGGCTGCACCTGATCCGGCCAGCGAAGGTATCACGCTTTGGACGAGCACCCAAACACCGCATCAGGTGCGTAGTGAAGTTGCCAACGTTGTTGGGCTGAACGAGAATCAGGTGCGCGTGATTGCTCCCGATGTCGGTGGTGGTTTTGGGGTTAAGATCGGTATCTATCCCGAAGAAGCTCTGCTCGCCGCCCTTGCCCGTCAGCTCAATGTCCCGCTGCGCTGGGTTGAGCATCGGCTTGAGCATGTTCAGGCTACTACCCATGGCCGTGGTCAGGTCTGCGATATTGAAGCTGCGGTAACCGCCGATGGTGAAGTGACTGCGTTGCGTATGCGAATTGTCGCCGATCTCGGTGCTTACCCGCTCGCTCCAGGTCTGCCCGATCTCACCACCGCGATGGCGGTTGGCGTGTATAAGATTCCGGCTGTCGATTTAGAGGCGATTTGTGTCTATACCAATACCACACCGGTCGCCGCCTATCGTGGCGCAGGTCGGCCCGAAGCTGCCTACTATATCGAACGACTGATGGATCTGGTCGCTGCTGAGCTGAACCTCGATCCGGCAGAGGTACGACGACGCAATTTTATCCCGCCTGATGCGTTTCCGTATAAGACGCCAACCGGTCTCACCTACGATAGTGGTGAGTATGATAAGGCGTTGAGCAAGGCGTTAACTCTGGCCAATTACGAGCAGCTCCGCACCGAGCAGGCGGCGCGTCGGGCTGCGGGTGATCGTATGTTACTCGGTATCGGGATTGCCTGTTATGTCGAGATGTGTGGGTTTGGCCCTTATGAAAGTGCGCAGATTAAAGTAGAGCCGAGTGGTAGCGTCACGGTCACAACCGGTATTTCACCTCACGGCCAGGGTACGGCAACAACTTTTGCCCAGATTGTGGCCGATCAGATCGGGGCAGATTTCGAGCGTATTGTTGTGAAGCATGGCGATACAGCTATTACCCCAATGGGCATCGGTACCATGGGGTCACGTTCGCTTGCCGTCGGTGGTGCGGCCCTGATGCGCGCCGCCACGAAGGTGCGTGAGAAGGTACGTCAGATTGCGGCTGCTATGCTTGAAGCGAACGTGGCCGATATAGAGCTGCATGAAGGTCGTTATCAGGTGCGTGGTGTGCCTGATCGAGCGCTGACCCTGGCCGAGATTGCTCGGCGTGCGTACAGCAATAAACTTCCTCCCGACATCGATCCTGGCCTCGAAGCGGTTGACTATTTCCGTCCTGCTGACCTGATTTATCCCTTTGGCACACATATTGCCGTGGTTGAGGTAGATAGCGAAACCGGCCAGGTATACATTCGCGCTTACTACTCAGTTGATGATTGTGGGCCACGAATAAACCCACTGATTGTCACTGGCCAGATTCATGGCGGCTTAGCCCAAGGGATCGCTCAGGCTCTCCTCGAAGAGGTAGTGTACGATGCTAATGGTCAGTTGCTTAGTGGGACGTTAATGGATTACGCTTTACCACGCGCTGATCTCTTTCCACCTTTTACAGTTGACAAGACTGAAACTCCAACCCCGCTCAATCCACTCGGTGTAAAAGGCGTGGGAGAGGCGGCTACCATCGGCTCAACGCCGGCCATTGCGAATGCCGTTATTGATGCGCTTCGACCGTTTGGGGTGCGACATATCGATATTCCGCTACGTCCAGAAAAGGTCTGGCGTGCGCTCAGAAATGGGAACCTTGCCAAAGGAGCATAATTATGCTGCGCGAGTCTCCATACCCGATGGTCAGCGTTTCCGAGGCGACAGCTCTTATTATGGCTCATGTGCAACCGCTGAGGAGCGAAGAAATTGATGCGTTAACTGCCCTTGGACGGGTCTTAGCCAGCGATGTTGTCTCACCTGAAGATATTCCTGATGTGCCCAAATCGGCGATGGATGGCTACGCCTTGCGTGCTGCCGATGGCCTTGCCCCCCGTCGTATCGTTGGTGAATTGACTGCGGGTGGTACGGCAACCGTCGCTATCGCACCCGGTGAGGCGACGCGCATTATGACTGGCGCACCTATGCCAATCGGTGCCGATGCGATGATCCCGGTTGAGCTAACCGAAGAGCGCGATGGTATGCTGTATATTCAGCGTGAATTGAAGCCCGGTGATTATGTGCATTCGGTCGGTCAAGATGTTCGTCGTGGTCAGATGGTCTTGGCCGCTGGCACAGCGCTTGGCGCTGCCGAGATTGGACTCCTGGCTACACTCGGTATTACTCGCATTGCAGCGTATCGCCAGCCACGAGTAGCGGTCCTGGCTACTGGTGATGAAGTGGTCGAACCGGGAAGTGAGCGACCTGGTGGGGCTGTGCGCGATAGCAATCGTTATGCGCTGATGGCGGCTATCCGCGAGGCCGGCTGCATTCCAATATCGCTTGGCATCGCCCGTGATGATATTGACGTGCAGCGCCAGGCTATCTTACAAGGTCTTGATCAGGCCGATGTTCTCATTACCAGTGGTGGTGTGAGCATGGGTACGCGCGATCTGATCAAGCCGCTGCTAGCCGAGCTTGGCACGGTGCATTTCGGTAGGATTGCTTTTAAGCCGGGTAAACCAACCACCTTCGCTACTATTGGTGACAAGCTGGTCTTCGGTTTACCGGGTTATCCGGTGTCCTCATTGGTCTCGTTTGAAGTCTTTGTGCGCCCGGCGCTGCGTGCTTTACAGGGTGATGCCACTCCATTCCGCCCTCAGATCGAAGTAACTCTGGCGGAACCGGTTCGTCCTTCACCCGACCGACCTGAATATCAGCGGATTATCGTGCGTTATCAAGAAGGTCGCCTGCTAGCAGTTACTACCGGTAGTCAGAGTAGCTCACGCTTGCTCTCTCTGCGCGGGGCAAATGGTCTATTGCTGGTGCCGGCTGGCGAAACGACCTATCCGGCCGGTAGTACCTTACCGGCGCTGCTTACCGGTCAATTGCTTTTGTGAAGGGTATTGTTTTGTGGAATCGCTCATACTGTTGCGTACCCTGCTCCAGGAACCTGAACCATGGCCCGGCCCATTAACGTACCTGGGTCTGGCCCTCTTGCTAGCTGCTGTGCTGATGACAATTATTAACCGCCGTCGTAAACCATAACCGAAGCTTATCATGACAACGACGCTCACCGTAACAACCAGCACAACCTCTTACCCCGTTATCGTTGGGGCTGGTGTGCTATCAACGCTCGCCGGGCATCTGGCTGCCCTCGAATTGCGCGGAACGCTCTGGCTGATTGCCGATGAACATCTGCTTTCTACAGCCGAACAAATTGCAGGAATGCTCAGTGCAGCCGGCTTTCGTGTCCAAACCACAACCATCCCATCAGGTGAACAGAGCAAATCGTTTAACGAACTGCATCGTCTTTACGATTGGATGATCGAGAATGGTATCGAGCGGCGTGATGCAGTGTTGGCCCTAGGTGGGGGAGTGGTTGGTGATCTGGCCGGTTTTGCGGCTGCCACCATCTTACGTGGCGTAGCACTCGTGCAATTGCCGAGTACTCTCCTGGCAATGGTTGATGCTGCGGTTGGTGGTAAGACCGGTATTAACCATCCGCTGGGCAAAAATTTGATCGGTGCTTTTCACCAACCACGCCTGGTATTGGCTGATACCCACTTGCTGGCAACCCTACCGCCGCGCGAACTGCGCGCTGGCTGGGCTGAAGTGATCAAGCACGGTGTCATTCGTGATGCCGACCTCTTTGTTGCCCTGGAAGAGCTTGCGTCAAGCCAGGGCTGGCATGCAACTAATGCGGCGTACTGGGATGCGCAGAATATTGAACTTACGACAAAACTCACCGCCATCATCGCTCGTGCAGTCGCAGTGAAAGTTGAGGTTGTCTCACGCGATGAATTTGAACGTGGCGAACGAATAACGCTCAACTACGGTCATACCATTGGTCATGCAATCGAGCAATTGCTCGGCTATCGCCTGCTCCATGGTGAATGTGTCGCGATTGGCATGGATGCCGCGGCCCAGATTGCCGTTGCTCTCGGCTTGTGTCCACCCGCACTTGTTGAACGTCAGCGTAAGCTGCTTGCAGCGTATGGACTATCGACCGCCTTACCAACAGACCTCGACCGCGATGCCGTGCTGGCGCTCATTGGGCGCGACAAGAAAGTACAGGCCGGCAAAGTACGCTGGATTTTGCCAACAGCTATCGGTCAGGTCGTTGTGCGATCTGACGTGCCGTTCGATGTTGTTGAGGCAGTGCTAGCCAGCGATCAGGTTTGAACGATGGCATCTTGGTCATAATCTGTTTCACCACCGAAAGCACAGAGTACCAGGGCTTTTCAACGTTCGTTCCCTATTTTTAGGTTCGATCCGAAAAAATTCCTTTGCAGGAGATATTGGAACGTAGTGGTATGCCAATATGGCGTCCATTGCCCTCGTTGGTGGTCGCTGGCGGGAAGGGGCAATGTATAGCATGCCGACAATCATCGAAGCACATTCGTAGGGGCGCGGTGCCCCGCGCCCGCGCTCCCCTCCCAGAAAAACACCTACCGGCAATCCGGCTACCGTTCAATGAGTGGCAACATCACCTGGTATACCGTTACACGACTATCCACGCGAAAACGCATCCCGACGATCTCTGACTCATTCCCGTTACTGTCGATTGCCTGATAGCGCAAATGATATTCCCCATCGGTGAGCGCCCCAATTTCAATAACCGGTTCAGTTGTGCTCACCCACGTCTCACCGTCCCATGAATAGCGCAAGATAGTATGACCACCACCCAAATCTGCGGCACTCAGGCGTAATCCGCGTAGTGAACGGAAAAGCGGACCAATCATCTCACCCTGGGCCAGCCCCTCACGGACCAGCGTAAAATCGCTTGCTCCCGGTTCCTTCACCCGATACCCTACCGCTGCACTCCCGTCAAGTTCAAAATACTTGATTGCCAGCGTGTGGAGACCAGCCGGGAGCGTGATGGTACCGGTGACGGTTTGGAGAGGATGCACGCCAGCATTCGCGACGACCAGTTGATCGTTCACCCACAGCCATGCCCCGTCGTCACTCTGTAGCTCGAAGGTATACTCGCCACTTACCGGTGCGATAAAAGTACGAACCTGTTCGATCAAAAAGTAGTCGTTGCGATTGACTATCGGGCCATCAGCCCCCCAATCACGCAGTTCACCGTACCAGACAAAGCTCCCCAGAAGCGAACCACGGCGTATCGAGAGCGGGTTTTGCGTTCGTGATAGGAGCCGTGCAGGGGTGTTCGCCAATTCGTAAACCATTGCCAATGGCTGAAGCAGCTCGTTGTAGCGGGTTACCTGCGGCGGTTGCCGTTCAGGTGTGATCGTAATCTGCTGCTCGGCCTGGTTGAGCGATACATACGCCACGTATTCGTGAATAGCGCCCGCTCGTACCGTTACTACCCCTGGCAGACGGAACCGCACATAGCCGACAATCGTCTGGGTCTGACCAGGGTCGAGCCGACCACTAATACCCCAGCGCCACGGATAGCCACCGGTTTCGCCGGCACAGGGCACCGTTCGGCCCTGCATTCCCAGCATCACCCGAAACCGACCTGCCTCTTTCGGAAAAGTCGGATAGTTCTGATCCGTTGCGCCGAGAAAACATTCACCTTCATCGTAAACATAACCCTCGCGCTCGAATTCGCTGCTACTCAGATCGAAGACACTGCCACCTAATGGGTCTTGGCCGTAAATCGGTTCGGCGCCTACATTCCGCACTGTAAAGCGGATCGGTAAAACCTCACCTGCTGCCAGTGTCGTTGTACCGTACTCGACTGCCACTAATTCCAGACGCTGACGGCTGCTATCCAATGCCTGCCATTGCACTGCATCGAAGAGCACCGCCCGTCGTTGGCTCAACGGCTCGCCAGTGAGATCCGATAGGAACAGACTGGCGGTGTTGGGGGTAAAATTGTAGGTGCCAAGATTGACCCAACCGGTTTGCGTTGCCTGATTCACCACGTGCTCGACAATGCCAGCAGCCGTCGTAATCCGGTAACGGGCCTGTTGACTCGGATTGAGGCCAGGGCAGTTGTTGGGAACATACACCAACACACGGTACACACCAGCAGCCGGGAGATTAGGCCGCCATGTAGCCTCGTTCGTACTTTCGGCCGGTTTGTCGGTGGCAAAGGTGTAGAGGGCTGTGCCACCGTATCCACAGGTAGCCAGATACCAGTTGGCATTGCTGCGCGTAAATCCACTCTCATGTTCCTCAATGATCAGATCACCGTTATCGGGTTGACTCTCACCCGCCAGCCGGGCCTGCACGCGCTGGCGAATACTGGGCAGCAGATTGAAGAGTGCATCACCCGGACATGTCGTATGGCCGGGTGTCACCTGGCGATGACCACTGATATGATCAATGACCGATCCGGGGTTAAACGGGGCACAAAAGCGTGAAATCGAACAGCCGTAGTAGAAGCTACGACCAAGCGGATCAATCCGTTTCTGATCAGCTTTCCATGCCAATAACGCAACCAACGAATCGAGTGCAGCCGTGGTGGGTGCAGCACTACTGTAGGTGCCAATCAGTGCCACTCCCATCGAACCGTAATTGGCAGTATCGTGAAAACCAACCGCATCATCACCACCGGCCCGCCCTTCGTAAATAACACCGTTCGGATCGATCAGGTAGTTATAGCCAATATCACCCCAGCCTCGTGAATAGGTGTGGAACGACCAGATAGCGCGTACCCGGTCAGCCCAGGTTTGCCCTTCGGCCAGCGTATTGGCGTCAGCCGTATGATGGATCACGAGGTGACGCACCGGATAATAGGCCGGTGGCGCCAGTGGGCTTTGTTGACCATGCGGATTGCCCCAGGCTGTACGACTGACTACCGGCGGTCGGGCAATGGCTGCCGGAGTTCCTGAGAGGGTTGCCGTCGGTGCAGCCGGACCAAACCGACTATCAACGGTGCTGACCTGGAGCGAGCGAAATCCGGTTGTGTCGCCAGGCAACTCGACCCGTACCTGATACCAGTGCTGATCAGGTCCGACAAAGATCACATCACTCCAGTGCAGATCGGGGCCATCCGTCGGCTGCCACAGCTCCTTATCTTCATGGATAACGACCCACTCACTCCAGGCAATTCCATCACGACTGACCCGTAGCGATAGCAATGGATAACGATCGGCCACAACCGACCAGCGCAAAAGCATGTGCGTAAATGGACGTGGTGCTGGAGTCGGTGGCGTCAGGAAACCGTTGGCAGCAGTCAGGAGTGGGAGCGCTCCCTCGGTGATACCCTGCTCGTTCACAAAAAGCTGTTCGTCAGGGCGACCATCAGCGGTGCGCTTCACATTCGCCGATGCTGACGTGAATGGCATGATGAGTGTCAAGAGGATGCTGAGACACGTGATAAGACGAAACCGGTAAGTCATTGCACACCTCGGCCAATAGTTCACTTCTCTGTCAGCAATTCTAACGATAGTGCGTCGTAAAACCGAGAGCAGCAGGTGACGAAATGATGACATCGCAACGATGACACCTCTGTAAGCCATCCGTCATCTGGTGTTGATTGCGATCTACGGCGACTTCTGCTACCATACATAAAGATTTCATTAACAAACGGCTGTGCCGTAAGCTGCTGATATATCTACCGGCGTCTATGAACGCAATTCGCTCAAGCATTCAGCTCAAAATCTTACTCCTACTGCTCGGTCTAGCCCTACCACCGTTGATCGTCGTTGGATGGCTTGGACTGAGCAGTTTAGCTATTGCTCGCGAAACAACGGTTCAGGAAGGGGCGAATGCGCTGCGGCAACAGGCTACTGCTAGTCTACGCCAACGTGCTGCCGATAAAGCTCAGTTCTACGATGCTGCCTTAGTGGGAGTGCAACAACAGGTCGAAACAGTGGCCGGATATGCCCTGCAACAGTACAATGCACCGGTTGTCGCTTTCAGCAACGAGCGTGTGTGGATCGCACCACGACCTAATGAAGCACTCTTGAAGGCATACGCGGCAGAAGTGGCGTATGCACGTCGAATTATTCCCCTCTTGCGAGAGATGGTTGCGCATAACCCGCTGGTGAACATTGGCTATATTGCCTTAGAATCCGGCGGCGTCATCGCATTTGATAATGAAGCCGTTGTCGACCAGTTACTGACACTCGATTCGTTTGATCCGCGAGTACGTCCCTGGTACGTCAAGGCCCGCAAAGCCGGTACAACCGTATGGACTGAACCGTATGTCGATGCAAATACCGGCTTACTGGCGACAACCTGTGCCCGACCGATCTATGATGCGCAGGGCGTATTTATTGGTGTTGTGGCCTTTGATCTCTTGCTTGACACTATCCAACAAGACCTGTTGACCGTCGATATAGGTTCAAGCGGCTATGCGCTGCTCATTAATGAGAGCGGTGATGTGGTGGTACGGCCGAATATGCAGGTCAACGGGCGTTGGGATCAACCGTACCGTACCGAAAATCTGCTGAATTCAGCCAATGCTGATCTACGGGCAGTGGCCGAACAAATGGTGGCCCGGCAGTCGGGTGTGCAACTGATTCAAGAAGGTGAGCAGGTAAGTTACGTTGCGTATGCCCCGATCACCACTGCTGGCTGGAGTATCGCGCTGGTGATTCCCGCCGACGAAATTGATGCTCCGGCCATCGCTACCGGTCAGCGTCTGAGCGAGAGCCAGAGCCAGTTGTGGAATCAGTTGGTGTCAGTCTTGTTAGTTATCATCGTTGTTATCAGTCTGCTAGGTCTCTTACTCTCGCTATCGTTCACGAATCGGATCAGTGTGATTCGGGAAGGCGTGCAGGCGGTTGCCAGCGGTGATCTTTCGCAGCGCTTGCCCGCGGCTGGTGTTGATGAAATCGGTCAACTGGTTGCGGCCTTTAATCACATGACTGATACGCTGCAGAGCAAGATTGCCGAACTGGAAGAAAACGCTCGTCAACTGGCAACGCTCAATGCCGTCTCGAATGAACTGAAGAGCATTCTATCGTGGCCCGTCTTGCTCGACACCATTCCCAAATTAGTTTGCGAGCGATTTGGCTTTGATCGATCAGTTCTCTACCTGGTTGATGGTGATGTGTTGCGTGCCGTCAGTGCATCGTTTGGGCCTGAAAATGAAGCCGAGACCCAACGGTTTCTCGCTGTGGCGAATGCGCATCCGTTGCGTATTAATGGGAGTAGCGTTGAAGCCGATGTTATTCGGAGCCGGAAGGCTATCATTGTCGATAATCCTGAACAGAATCCTTTCGTCAGTAAAGCTAAGCAAGCGGTCGCAGCCAGTCAATCGTATGTGCAGGTGCCAATCTTTGGCCGCAATGACGTCGTGATTGGGATTATCTCTGCTGACTACAAGTATAAGCAGCGTTCTGTTCAGGCACGCGATGCAGCTCAGTTGCTCACCTTTGCCAGTATGGTCGGGTTGACGATTGAGAATGTTCAACTCTACAATGACCTTGAACAACAAGTTGCGCGTCGCACTGAAGAGCTACGAGCGGCGCTCGAACGGGCACAACTTGCCGACCGTCGGAAGAGCGATTTTCTTGCCAGCATTAGCCACGAACTGCGAACACCGCTAAACGCGATTATCGGTTTCTCAACCGTTTTGCTGGATGATACCGAGCAATCTCTGTCCCCAACGCAACGCGAAGACATCCAAAGTATTAATCGCAATGGTCGCTTCTTGCTCCATCTGATTAATGAGTTGCTCGATCTCGCCCGTATTGAAGCCGGTCATCTCAATCTTGATATTGGCAGTGTTGATCTGTATCACATTGTCAGTGAAGTCTGTGACACGGTACAAACCCTCTTGCGTAACCGACCGGTATTGCTACGGAATGCTGTTCCGGCAACCTTGCCGGAGGTCTCTGCCGATAGTGACCGGTTGCGCCAGATTCTCTTTAATCTGCTCTCGAATGCAATAAAGTTCACTGAACGTGGTACTATTACCGTAAGCGCACAGGTGTATGATGAGGTTAATGAAGAGGGTAAGGTTGGTCGCTTTGTGGCGGTGAGTGTTTCGGATACCGGTATCGGTATCCCTCTTGAGCGACAACACGAGATCTTTAGCGAATTTGTTCAAATTCACGGTCGGCGGTCGCGTCTTGGTGGAACCGGCCTTGGTCTGGCAATTACCCGTAAATTAGTCTTGGCCCAGGGTGGGCGTATCTGGGTCGATAGTACATCCGGTATCGGCTCAACCTTTACCTTTACTATACCGATAGCGCAACCCGTCTTGCTGGCAGCACAGGTTGATACTAACGTTACGACATCATGAACCAGTTGCCACAAATCCTGTATATCGAAGATAACCCTGATAATCAGCGTCTGGTACAACGGGTGCTGAGTGCGCGTGGTTATCAGGTTATGATCGCAGAGGATGGCCCAAACGGTTTAGCGTTGGCTCGTACCAGTCATCCGGCGCTGGTATTGGTTGATCTCGGTATCCCCGGCCTCGATGGCTACGAGACGACTACCCGTTTACGTTCACTGCCTCATATGCGCGATGTGCCAATTATTGCGCTGACCGCCGATGCTTCGCCAGGAGCACGTGAACGGGCATTAGTCGCCGGGTGTGATGGGTATCTGAGTAAACCAATCGATGCCCGTGCGTTGCCAGCACAGATCGCCGAGTTCATTGAAGGCCGACGTGAACGTCTGCCAGAGGTCATGGAGACGGAGTTACTGCGTTCATACAATCAAAAGCTGGTCGAACGGCTCGAAGCACGGGTTCGCGAACTGACGCAGGCTAATGCGCAACTACAAGACCTCGACCGGATGAAGGATCAGTTCCTGGCTACCCTCTCGCACGAGTTACGCACACCGCTGACTTCGCTGCTTGGCTACCTCGAACTCTTCGAGCGTGGTATGCTTGGCTCCCTTAGCCCGCAACAGGAAGAGGCGATACGGGTTATGCGGCGGAGCAGCGAGATATTGGCGCGCCAGTTGAACAATCTGCTCTATTTTCAGGAGATACGGAGCCGTTCTCTTCATTTTGTACAACTTCAACCACTCGACATCCTGCGTCCACTGGTTGCTGCTGCCCGCGAACGTGCTGCTCAGGCTCAGTTGCAGTTTGAGGCCATCTTTTCAGAGATGCGACCGATCGAAGTCGATCGCTCCGCTTTTGAGCATCTCATCCGTAACTTGCTCGAAAATGCGTTCCAATACACCGAGCCAGGGGGACGAGTACGCCTGATTGTCCGTGATGAACCGACGCGCCTGATTATTCGGGTCGAAGATACCGGGATCGGAATTGCGCCGAGCGAGCACGAAAAGATATTCCTTCCTTTCTATCAAGTTGATCACTCGTTGGCGCGTGGTCATCCCGGCAGTGGGCTTGGCCTGGCAATCGTGCGCCATATCGTCGAATCACACGGCGGGCAAATTGCTCTACGCAGCGTTCCCGGTGAGGGGAGTGCGTTCACGGTTGCTCTTCCGCGTCGTTTGTAACCTCTGTGTCGAAATGAGTTTCTCTACCTTACCCTGTAGCGCGGGCCTGTAGCCCGCGACCTGACATCAGTCACG
>NZ_JPIM01000102.1 GCF_000735195.1 Chloroflexus sp. MS-G | reverse complement strand
AACTTAGTTTACGGACTACTCAGCCTATACGCTCACCACAATCAGCGTCATAACCTGGCGCTGTCTTATGCGCAAGCGACCATTGAACAGGCACAGCGCAGTGGCTTACGAGAGCTGGAAGGGTATGGGTACGACTTTCAAGGTCATGCTCTCCTGGCGCTGCATCACCTCGATGAAGCTGAGCTTTCTTACCAGAAGGCGCTGCATATTCGTCAGCAATTCAATAACCCGGCGCTGGTGCTCGAATCACAAGCCGGTTTAACCCGTGTCGCCCTGGCGCGTCACGATACCACTGAGGCGTTGCGACGTGCCTTACCGATTGTTGATCATTTACTGGCCGGTGGGCATCTTAACGGCGCAGAGGAGACACTACGTATCTACTGGACAGTGTATCAGGCGCTGATGCTCAATGCGGATGCACGTGCCAGCGCTATTCTAGCGTTAGGCTATCATCTGATTCAAGAGCGAGCGGATAGGCTGAGCGATCCGCGTCAACGCTCGATCTATCTCAATATCGATGTGCATCGTCAGATCGTAGCTACCTATCAGGCTCAAATTGGTCAGTCTGATCGGCCAATGTCATCTCATATGTCGGTAGCTTGAGCTACTCTGGAGGTGCTATGAATCGCTTTGATCGTCACATCAACCCGCGCCAGCTCCCAAAGGCTGCGCTCATTGGGGCTGCGATTGGTGTTGTCGCTAATCTGATAGTATACGCGATAGCGCGTGGTGGTGGCCTTGAGTTTAGTGCGCCGGTACCACCTACCAATCAACCAATGCCCTTACCGGTCGTCGCGGTTGTTGTCGCTACTGTTATACCGGCGATTGGTGCGGCTGTGTTACTGGCACTGCTCAATCGGTTTACCTCGCGACCATTGCGTGTGTTTCTGATCTGTGCAGGAGTTGTATTAGTACTCTCGTTTGCCGGGCCTTTTACTTTGCCTGTTAGTCTGCTCGAACAAATGATTCTCAACCTGATGCATGTGATTGCAGCAGGCGCCATTGTTTGGGCACTCGTGAATTATACGGTAGAGAAATAAGCGCCTGTCCGAACAATGCTGTTGCGGGAAACGAAGGTCAGCAAATGAGGTTGCCCCTCATCAGATCGGAGGGCATCCGAAAGTGTCATTTTCTACAATCCGCGACGACGTTCGGGTACCGAATAGGCATTGGCCGTTCGGCAACCGTTGGATGTATCTGTAGGAGCAGGGCGCTGCCTCGCCTCAAGTCCCAAGTGGAGCCTTTATCCAGAAAGTTCTACACAAAATCGAATCCGCTCGTCAGTTGTTTGCTCGTCCTTTCTCTCGCTTTCAATCCTATCGAGCAATCTTCTCTTGCATGGTCGTAGCGTTCGCGATTACAAGTCGAGTCTGAGCTGACGATCGGTAACAGCGCCGGATGTACGCCTACGAGTTGCTTGCCAGCGCCGCGAACCGTGGCGCTCATGTACTGCGGCTGCTTCTTGCGCCGTTTCTGGTCGGGCACGTACTGCCGCGATTGCTGCCCGCGCTCGCCGGTAGGCAACGTCGTGGTCAACGATTGGTGCTGGATAGTCGCGCCCAATCCGACATCCGGCACGCTCCTGGCTGCTACGGTCAAGCAGCCATGGGGTGTGAATGTACGCAGTCGGAATGTTTGCCAGCTCAGGTACCCAACGCCGGATGAAGATGCCCTCTGGATCATGGTCAATACTCTGCTTGATAGGATTGTAGATACGAATCGTGCGATTCCCCGACGTGCCGGCTTGCATCTGCATCTGACAGTAATGAATGCCTGGTTCATAATCGATCCAGCGTCGGGCTAACATAAGTGCCGGTTCGCGCCAGTGCTGCCAGAGATCGTAGGCAACAAAACTGACCAGCATTGCCCGCATCCGAAAATTGAGCCATCCGGTGGCAGTGAGTGCACGCATACAGGCATCAACAAATGGATAACCGGTGCGCCCAGCAGCCCACGCTACCATCAGGTCAGGGCGATAGTGTTCCTCGCGCATGCCGTCATACGCTCGCACCAGATTGCGAATCTCTATTTCGGGTTCATCTTCAAGTTTCTGGATGAAGTGACAACGCCAGTGCAAACGCGACTCAAACGCAGTGAGTGCTCGCAGCCACGATCGTTCTTCTGGGGCAGCATTGGCGTTAAGTTCGGCAATGCGTTGACGTGTTTTTTGAACCACCGTGCGGATCGATAATGCACCCCAAGTCAGATAGGCGCTCAAGCGTGAACAACCTTCCCACGCCGTTAGTGGGCTGGAGAGTGCCCGATGGTAGTTGCGGCTTCGTCGGTAGAGAAAATCGTCGAGGAGTCTGAGTGCGGCTGTTTCACCGGGTGGTTGGTGTTCGGTTAGGGTGTCAGGCGGCAATGATAGGTCTTGAGCAGTTGGAATTGCGCCTGGATCAATTGCGAGTGTTGGTAAGACCGATGGTGGGCTGGCCGGTGTTGCGCTCATGCGCTGTTCCCAGTGAGCCTGCCATTCATCACGTGATGATAGGCGGCGTACAACGCCATTTTGGGGCAGCTCATAAAACGGAATTCCGCGTGTTCGTGCCCATCGCCGCACGGCCCGGTCACGGGCATAGCTCAATAGATTTCCCGTTTCTTCGTGGGCCCAGATCGCTTCGACAGGCCATTCCCGTGTCAGTTGGTCGAGAACATCAACAGCTTCACCTACGCGCACGACCAGGGGTTGACCGAGCCTTGCCAGAGCGGTGCGTAGTTCGTGGAGGCATCCGCGAATGAATGTCCAATGCCGGGTTGCGAAATCAGGTGCATGCACGAGCGATGGCTCGACGATGTAGAGTGGGAATACCGGGCCACGTGCGGCAGCGGCACTTAACGCCGGATGATCGTGAATGCGCAGATCGCGTTTGAACCAGACAAGCTGCATAATGTGTCAAAGGGTAGCATAACATAATGATGCCCGCATCATGTATGGTACCACGGTTAAGGTTATTGCTAAAACATACTACAGCGAAAAGATATGGCATATACCCAACGTAGGCCAGTGACCCACACCTTCAGGCGACCGTCTAAGGTAGGTGATATTTTGTGATATTTGTCGGTGTTCTTCCGCTGTTGCACCGTCCAATCGTGAAGCTCTACCCAGTCACTCTTTGTTCTTTGTCTCTATACGATCAACAACGATACCCAATGTGCGGCCATCTGGAGCTGTCCACGGTGTTACCCGCAGCTCAATCTCGCGTAACCTACTATGAGTTGTATGCGATGGTAGTTGGATGGTTAACCAGCGCCACGCTGTATCAAGCTTGAACGGGTGACAAATGTTGTCAACGCAGAATTGACCATTTACGGGAGCGTCAGGGCGTAATGCTGCCATACGCAGCCGCACAACCCGACTGTTTGCCGGTAATCGGATGCGGGCCACGGCACTCGTCCAGCGGCTGTGGACTCCGGCCAACGTTTCTGCCGGATAAAACCCGGTCAGATAACCGAAGTCTAATCCATCACCAACATCAATGATTGCCGACGGCGACGGGTATGTGTCACGCCAGGCCAGATCGAGAAGGCGTTGTTCACTCACGTATTGCGGTCGGTATGCCTGTTGCGCTGCGGGTAGATCACCCATTTCGCGCAACAGATCGCCCAGCCGAACATACGATGGTGGGTAGAGCAGGTTGAGGCGCTGCGCGGCTCGATATGCGCTTAATGCACCGTCAATATCTTGTTGGGCGCGTAACACATCGCCCAACGCCAGATAGCCGTCGGGGGTAGGATGGGCAGCGATTGCCTGCTGATAGGCAGTTGTAGCCAGCGCTAGGTTGCCTGATAGACGGGCAAGATCACCACTGAGCCGCCAAAAGCTCCGCAGGCTGCCCTGAATGGCGTACTCCCAGTGATAAGCCATTCCTATCGAGAGGCCAACTGCACCGCTGACCACAAGTGCGACACCGAGTGCTTTGGGCACCAGATGAGGCCGGTCTCTGAATGCAACCCAGGCTCGAGCTGCGTATGGAATAAGGGCAAAGAAGATAAAATGGCGGTAGCGTCCTTCCCCATGGGTTACCAGCGATACGGCTATGAAGTAGACCAGCCATAGCCCAAACAAGATTGCCGGTGTTCGTCTATGGAAGGCTGCATACACAAGCGCAGCAATACCGCTAATGGCGATCAGCACGTAGAGCAGGTCATCGAAGAGCAGGGCGGCAAAGAACAACAATGGTGGTGGGTCGGCCCGATAATCTTCAAGGAGGAACCGATCCTGAATCGCTTTCACCCGCCAGATTGCCAGCCAGTTGGGCCACAGTTTGCGCAGCAGGATGGCTGGGTCTTCACGCAGTCGTTCGAGGCCACGCGCAGTAGCGTAAGCCGCACGTTCGGCAGGGTCAGGAATTGTTTCGAGCACGCGAAAGATGGTTGCCATATCTTCGCGTGGTTCATTGAAAGCCCAGAGGTTGTACGAGAGACCAGTTTCGATCAGAATGCAGCTACGGTAACTCAGGCAATTACGAATCGTCCACGGCGCCACGACGATCATGGCCGTTATCGCGAACGCACATCCGACCAAGAGTGCCGCCGGACGGCGGAACAGGTACTGCCAGTGACCCGCAGCACTTGCTGCAACCCAGACCACTACGATGAGCGTAAAGTACAGCGGTAGCGAGCGAGTCAGAAGCGCCAGTCCCCATAGTCCACTGGCTGCAAACAACCGCCAATCGCGCCATTGTGCACCACGTTGCCACCAGACCAGTAGTAACCAGCAGGCTGTGCCGAAGAGCGCCGTGAACAACGTTTCACTCATATAAAGTGCGGCAAACGTGGCGTAGGTAAGGAGAATGGCTGCACTGAGGGCGGCAAGCCGATGTACCGGCGGCCCTGCGTCGTCGTTGATAGCCTGTGACAGACGGTATATCAGAAAGACGTTAAACACACTGACCGCGATGTTGGGTAGTGCAGCCAGCCAGACATCACCTCCACTGAGCCAGAGTGATCCGGCCAGCCAGAGCGGATAGAGTGGTGCCCGCAACCAATGGTAACGTTCGTAGAAACTCCAGCCGCGTCCGGCCAGTAGGTCGCGGGCGACCGTGAGATATTCGACTTCATCGTTCGCCGGCAAATGCAGGGGTTGCATCCAGAGCGCTAATCGAATCAGAGCGGCCAGCGATAGGATTGCAATAAGCCACCATACTTCGCGTTTCATCGTACCTCCGCGAAGACAAGTTGTACCCCAAGCCGACGACCATCAGCACTAGCCGGATCGTACTGGCGGGGCCAGAAGGTAGGGGAACGAATAGAGATGATGACTTCTCGCGACGAGGTTGTTATTGGTAACGGTAAGGTGATGGTTTGCCGGTCAGCACCAATCGTAAACGGTTGCGGTTTCCTACCGGTAACAGTTACCCAGATCGTTACCGCACTCTTGTCTGGACGACCGCTCTGTAGGGTTAGTGCAATCTGCTGCGCACCGGCCGGAGCGGTTAGTCGCACCTGTGCCCAGCGGGTTGTCCAACGCCAGTGGTGTTCACCCGGAAGCGGCTGGTGCATGCCACGGATAAAACCCAAATCCAGACCATCACCCAGCAGCAGCCTCGTTGGTGGCGGGGTTACTGCCCGTGCCCAAAGCCAGGCGGCGAGGTCTTCACGTGATGCGGTGGCGAATCCGTTCAGTTCACGTTGTGCAGCAATCAGATCGCCTTGGCGTCGCAGGACATCACCGCGCAGCAGATGTGGGTGGGGATGGGCAGGAAGTACGGAAATGGCTTCATCAAGCCAGTGCAGTGCTGTGGTTTCATCACCACCAAGCAGAGCGGCTCTGGCCAGTGCGACGCGGGCCAGTACCGATTGTCCGTCATACGCTAGTGCTTTGGATGCTGCATTTGCTGCCGTCATTGCATCGCCGTTGGTAAGCGCCTGCTCGGCCAGCAACAGATTCCAGTGCTTGTTCGCCAGTTGCCATGCCATGATGGGATATGGTGCATGCCAGAGCGTGATTAGTACCATAAAGAACGGTACGAGCAGTGTCCATCGCTGACGATGTGGGAAAGCTGTACGTAATCTTACTTGCCAGGCTGCACCTGTCATACCGGTGTAGGCAAGAAGAACTGGATAGAGCGGAAGCCGATAACGAAGTTCAACGTGGAAGATCAGCGTGGTAAAAAGAACATAAGCAGCCCAGGCACCCAACAACCAGCCTGGTTGTGTTAATGTGCGGAAGAATGCCGAAGAGCGTTGTGACGGATCAGGTTGTACCGTTTGCCAGCGTTGTACCAGGCCGTAGCTACCAACCAGCAAGATCAGCAGCCATACGCCATCGCCAAGTACCAGGCGAGCCGCAACTTCAGCCGCCGACACCCAGATCGCCGGTCGTGCCCGCATATCGTCGGTATGTTCGAGCGCGAAAAAGCGACGTAACTCCTGGCCCATTTTTATGATGAAACGCACCGGATCGGCCAGAATAGCTGCTACTCCCCGTTCGGTTGCCAGTCGCTGTCGGTATAGACGATCTTCACCGAGCGCATAAAGTTGAGCTTTTACCGCTTCCCGACCGGCAGGATCGTTGTCAAGCCATAGATTCTCGGCACCAGTGGTGTCGATTAAAATGACTCCCCCGTAGGTTAGGGTATTACGGATCGTCCATGGCCCTACTACCAGCGCCCATCCCAATAAAAACATACCGATACGAATGAACGTCTGTCGACGTTGCCCGCTTTGCCAGCCATTGATCAGCCACCAACCCATAGTTAGCGGCAAGAGTGGCAATGCCACTGAGCGGATTAGGCACAATGCACCGGTAACAACACCGGCACAGACCGCGAGTCGAGAGGTCTGTTGTGGTAACAGGATCAACCAGAAGAGCAGACTGAGACCGGCTAGAAAGAGGGTTTCTGTCAGTAGTTCGGTAGCGTTAGCTGCCAGCGTGTAATTGAGGGCGGTAAGTAAACCGGCCAGCAAACCGGCCCAGCGGGCAAAGGCAGGTGGTGCTTGCGGTACACTGCGTCGTGCAAGAGTATGGGTGAGCAGAATGATGAGCGGTACCGTGAGCGTACTAATGATACTTTGCACCAGACGCAGGTTTTGCACCAGCGAATCAACAAAGAGGATCGCCGTCGCCAGAAAAAGTGGGTACAGCGGTGGCCGCATCAGACGTAGTTCGACGTACCGCCGTTCTTGCAAGAGGGTTATGGCCTGGGCTAGATACTCAGCTTCATCGCCGCCTAACGGATACAGTTCACGCCAGCGCCAGACCAGCAGGCGAAACACCAATCCCAGCCCGGTTAGAGCCATAATTGCCAGCCACCAGTTTCTTCGATAACCTGCCTGGTTGAGAGTCATATTAAAAGACCTGCCACAGAGAAGAGCGGGTATGACCTCCGCCTGTTATAGCGTTCCTACTAATCCTCTGCGTGAACCTTGTGAGTTCCTCACTTGATCTGACCCCGCTACCAAGGAGAACCGTGGATCAGACGGGGGTTTTCAATGTTCTCAACTTTGGTTCGTCCGCACTGCTGGGCAATGCAATAGCGTCGGGGCATCGACGAGCATCCAACACCTGTTTCCGATGCTTGCTGAACCACGCGGTTACCAGAATACACGGTTTGCGCAGACAGTATTGGTATCAGAGAGTGCAAGGAAGCTGAAAGGCCGCTAAGAGCGTGATCAAAAACCTGAATTGCTTATTGGGAATGTACCGTGCCTAGGTAACCCACTCGTTGGGGGCAACGTTCTGTTCCCCCATCCACCGCACGTTCCTGCCGCCGAGTGGGCAGCGCCAGGCGCTGCGTGTGACAGGCTGGGTGAGCGAGAGTTATCCCGCTGCACCTTCCCCTTCTGCTCCCTGTGGATGAGAGGAGGAGGGAAGGGGAAGGTGAGGGCCGCCAGGCGTGCTCTATAGTAACAGGCACTGAAACCGTCGAAACCCTTTGCCATCGCGTCGAGGAGACGCAGGCGTTGCCCGCCGCTGTTTCCCTGACCATTATGGTGCGGTCATAGTCGAGACTCTTCAAAAGCCCAGGTTTTTGATCAGGCTCTAAGGTTCCCTCTCTAGTTGGGATTCGCATGCTCGTATGCGCCATTCCCTCCAGTTTGACCGTTATACACGCGAGAACGGTCGAGCACAATACCTGCGAGGTATGGAACCTTCTCTTGTGAGCGTGAAACCATAGAAAGCGGACACCTCACCTGCCCCTCCTCGTATGAGCGAGGAGGGGCAGCGGGAATGGGGGGCAGCCACACGTTTCAGTTATACCTTCCGTGCACTCAGCGCCTCTTTCACCAAACCGGCAATATCAGCTGGCATACGGGCTACGCGCACTCCGACACTCTCAAGAGCGGCAATCTTCTCTTGGGCTGTTCCTTCACCGCCACTAATGATCGCGCCGGCGTGTCCCATTCGCTTTCCGGGCGGTGCTGTCTGACCGGCAATGAAGCCTACTACCGGCTTACTGACGTGAGCTTTAATGTACGCTGCTGCCTCTTGTTCGGCGGTACCACCAATCTCGCCGATCAGAACGATGGCTTCAGTCTGCGGATCGGCTTCAAACATTGCCAACACATCGATAAAGTTTGTGCCGATGATCGGATCACCGCCGATTCCAACAATCGTACTCTGACCAATACCCAGCCGTGTGAGTGCGTCAACTGCTTCGTATGTCAATGTTCCTGATTTGCTGACAATGCCGACGGGGCCGGGCATGGCAATATTGCCGGGAATGATGCCTACTTTGGCAGCACCCGGTGTGAGGAGGCCGGGGCAGTTAGGACCGATCAGACGTACTCCGCACTCCTGGATAAAGGCATAGGTGCTAACCATGTCGAGCGCCGGAATGCCTTCAGTGATACAAACAATCAAGGGAATACCGGCTGCTGCCGACTCACGAATGGCATCAGGTGCGAAGGGTGCCGGTACATAAATCACGGCAGTATTCGCACCTGTAGCTGCTACCGCTTCTGACACCGTGTTAAATACCGGTACCCTGCCATCAATTGCCGTTTGTCCGCCACGCCCTGGCACAACTCCGGCTACAACCTTTGTCCCGTACTCGATCATCTGGCGAGTATGGAATTCTCCTTCTTTGCCGGTAATTCCCTGTACCAACAATCGGGTGTTGGCATCGATCAGAATGCTCACTCGTTCCTCCTTGTCATCTGTATACACATACGCGATTAGCGTTTTGCCTGCATCTCTCGGTAACATGCGCTTCTTCAACATACCCCATCCTCTCTGGCCGAAAAGAGGATGGTAGATGCTGATTCAACAGCGCCTGCGTCAGCGTTTCTAATACATATCGCTACGTCGTGGTTCTGAAGCGGTTCCTTCTGCTTCTTGTACAATCACCACTCCAGCCGAAGTACCAATGCGGCTTGCTCCCGCTCCAATCAGCTCCTGCGCCATTGCCAGTGAGCGTATTCCGCCCGACGCCTTCACCCCGATGGTCGGGCCAACGGTTGCTCGCATGAGTCGAATGTCGGCAACGGTTGCCCCACCTGGCCCAAAACCGGTACTGGTTTTGACAAAATCAGCCCCGGCACGTACTGCCAGAATACAGGCCGCAATCTTTTCGATATCGGTCAGCAGACCGGTTTCCAGAATAACTTTGACCAGCACACCACTGGCATGCGCAGCATCGGTTACGGCACGAATATCATCGACGACGGCGTGATACTCGCGGCCGCGCAATGCACCAATCGCCATCACCATATCAACTTCGTGTGCACCGTGACCAATTGCTTGCACCGTTTCAAAGACTTTCACTTTCGTGGTCGTTGCGCCGAGCGGAAAGCCTATAACCGTGCAAACACGTACCGGAGAACCGGCCAGGGCACGTGCGCAGCGCTCGACATAACGCGGATTGACACAAACACTGGCGAAGCGGTACTGTTTGGCTTCATTGCATAGCCGATCAATCTGATCAACCGTTGCTTCAGCTTTAAGCAAAGTGTGATCAATCAGGCTGGCAATCGGCGTGTCTGAGGCTGGTGGGGGTGGTAAATTCGCTAACGGCGTCCCGGTCGGAAGACCGACCAGTGACTCTATTTGTGCCCGCACCTGTGCGATTACATCTTCCACGGTAACGCTCCTCTTGACGGGCGGCGCCCTCATTCGACATCATTCACGATGCTATTGTAGCATAGCCAGACAAGCTGTTCGCTGAATGGCAATGATAGGCGATTGACAGCGCGGATTGATTGCAAAGCCGGTTTTCGCACAGCGATTTTGGTGAAAAGGAATATCCTTTGCTTATCTATTTCACGCTACGTCACACCTCCATCTGCGACCTGATCCGGGAGCGCGGGCCTCTGGCCCGCCTCCTGATGGAGGATCGTGCCTTTCTCCCCATTCTTTTCCTGTCGTAGAGCGATTTGGTGTGCGATAATGGGGTTTTTGGTATTGCGATGCGTAATCTGCTCTTGCTTGAAGTGGTTCGAGACAACAAGACGACGCCCTGTCTTTCCATTTGAATCGGCGTACTCCGTGCGCAGGAGAAATGCCCCGTTTCTAACACGAATGACGGTACGATGCAAATATGCGAAATAACGAGACTTGGGAGGTTAATAATGACACGTTTTGATGTGATCGGCGTAGGGATTGCCAGTTGGGATTTGATCGGTGTGACAGCACACCCACCTACCCTTGGTCAAAAGCAGTCATTGGCCGGATATGTGGAGATGGGAGGTGGCCCGGTGGCAACGGCCCTGGTAACGCTGGCCCGGCTCGGAGCACGAGTGGCATTGTTGAGTGCTGTTGGTGATGATCGGTATGGAACTGCTATTCGCGTAGAGCTGAACCGCTTTGGAGTTGATACCTCTCTCCTTATGACGGGTCATGGCTCGTCGCACATTGCCTTCGTCCTGGCCGAGCCAGGAAGCGACCGGCGTACTGTCTGGTGGTACAACGAAGCGGCTGTCTTTAGCAATCTTGACTTTCCACCAGCACTGGCATCACAAACTCGTGCCTTGCTGATCGACAGTCATCTGCCAGTTGCACTGACGGCTGCTCGTCAGGTGCGCGCTGCTGGCGGACGGATCATGATTGACGCTGAGCGGGTGAATCCGACGGTGCTAGAGTTGCTGCCTCTGTGTGATGACATTGTGGTCTCGGCCAATTTTGCCCGTGCGGTGACCGGTCTTTCTGATCTGGCTGCGGCAACGCAGGCTCTGGCCGAACAGTATCGCACATTGGTTGTAGTGACGGCTGGTGAGGCTGGAAGTTGGGCCTGTTCAGGTGGCGAACTGATCTTTACGCCTGCATTTCCTACCAGTCCGGTGGATACGACCGGTTGTGGAGATGTTTTTCACGGTGCACTGCTCTTTTCTTTACTCCGTAACGATCCCTTGCCGGTGGCTTTGCGTTTTGCCAGCGCCGCTGCCGCGCTCAAAACGCGAGGTCTCGGTGGTCGGAGTACTCTGCCAACATTGGCCGAGGTTGAGACATTCATGCGCGAAGCTCCACCAACACCATAGTCCGGCTTGCATTCCAGCCTTGGTTGTTGAGAGTGTGGAGCTGAACACGCTCAAAAAGCACGGCCTCACCTCTGATGGTGACGGACTTCAAACGTAAGGGCGAGGTACCGCCTCGCCCTTATGTCCTCCTTAAAAAGCAATTTGCCGATGACGCAGACTGATGCTTTGTAAAAGACCGATCGCGGCCAGTGAGGTCAGCATAAAACTCCCACCGGCTGAGATGAACGGTAGTGGAAGACCAGTAACCGGCAATAAACTCATGTTCATGCCGAGATTGATCACGATGTGGCTGAAGAACATTCCAAAAATGCCGAAAGCAACCAGTCGTCCAAATTGATCACGGGCTTTTCCGGCAACAGTGAGCGTTTGCCAGAGTAAGACAGCTAGAAAGACGATCAACACCACACCACCAATGAAGCCTAACTCTTCACCGATTACCGCAAAGATAAAGTCGGTATGTTGTACCGGCACGTAGTTGCCCTGGCTAAACAGACCGCGGGTAAGTCCTGCACCGGTAAGACCGCCCGAACTAATTGCGTTAAGTGCTTGAATCACGTTATAAGCAGCATTAAAATCAGCCTCCGCCGGATTGGTGAGCAGATAGTAAAAGGTGCTGAGCCGGATTTGCTGATACGAGTCGAGCACGTAATGCCAGGCAATCCACGCAAGGGGAATTGATACAACGAGTAATGTCAGCAATTGCGATAACCGCATACCGCCCCCCCACGCGATCACCAACCAGATGCTGGCCATGACCAGGGTTGTTCCTAGATCAGGTTGAATAAAGACCAATGCCATGGGGGGGATTGCAATCAATAGGCCACCGGCCTGAACTACCCAGCTTTCGCCACGATCAGCATGGTGCTGCCAGTAGGTGGCAAGCGTCAGGATTAACATTAGTTTTGCCAACTCGGCCGGCTGAAACGTACGTTCTCCGATGGCAATCCAGCTTTGTGCCCCTTCGCTGATGCGCCCAACAACCAGCACTGCGCTCAGTAGAAGAACAATACCGATGTAGAGCGGTCGAGCGAGACTCGAGAGCAGACGGTAATCAAACAGCATCATGGCTCCCATGAGGAGCAGACCAATGATGATGTAGATGATTTGACGGTCAAAGACAGGACGTAGTGGGAGCCCATTACCGGCTACGGCGTTAAGGGTAGCACTGTGGAGCGCTAAAATGCCGATAATGAGCAACACGACCACGCTTCCCAATATGGCCCAGTCCAGATCACGCCAGCGTCTGATCTCCATTCTTATCCCTCTTTGGGTATTCTCAAGCAGCCGGGGTTATGCCCAGATTCGTTGTTAACCGGATTGCGTGATCCTGTTGTGTATGAGCGGTCGTCCGATTGCTATGGCAATCCGTTGCAATTGTTGCATTAATTCGGCGAAACGTTCAGGTACCAGCGATTGGGTGCCGTCACAAACAGCAAAGGCCGGATTATCGTGCACTTCAACGATCAAACCGTCAGCACCGGCAGCAATTGCCGCTCGCGCCATCGGTATTACCATATCGGCCCGTCCACTGGCGTGTGATGGATCAACGATCACTGGGAGATGAGAAAGTTTCTTGATCAGCGGAACCGCTCCCAGGTCGAGAGTAAAGCGAAGACTGTCGTCAAATGTGCGAATCCCTCGTTCGCACAGGACAACATGCGGATTTCCCTCGGCCAGAATGTATTCAGCGGCCAAGAGCAGGTCTTTCACCGTGGCAGCAAAACCTCGTTTGAGCAGGACAGGATGCCGAGTACGTCCGACTGCACGGAGCAGCGAATAGTTTTGCATGTTACGCGCACCGATTTGCAACATATCGGCGTACTGGTTTACCAGGGGGAGGGTTTCTGTGTCCATCACTTCGGTAACGACCGGCATCCCAGTTAGTGCCCGTGCTTCGGCCAGAATCTGTAACCCGGCTTCCCCCAAACCCTGGAAGGTATAGGGCGATGTCCGTGGTTTGTAGGCGCCACCCCGCAGCATCACGGCGCCGGCAGCTTGCACAGCATGTGCTATGTTCAGCGTTTGCTCACGACTCTCAACAGTACACGGGCCGGCAATAATGGCAATCCCATGACCACCAATTGGCACCCCTCCGACGTCGACGACGGTATCGAGTTCTTTGAATTCCCGACTTACTAGCTTATACGGGGCTGTTACGCGGATTAATTGGCTCACGCCGGGCAAACGTTGTAATCGCCCGGCTTGCTCAATCGGGCCTTGATTTCCCGTTATGCCAATTGCAGTGCGGGTTGGCCCCGGCATTGGGTGCGGGGTGAATCCCATAGCCCGGATTTCGGCGCACACGGCTTCAATCTGCTCTGCCGTGGCATGGGCTTCCATGACTACCAGCATAGACAAGTTGGCGGTTGGTTGCAATCATCTGATCGCGCCAACCGCATTGACGGACAGTAATGTCCGTTATCGATAACCCTGAACTATTCGTAGATCCAACCGTCAAGAGAGCGATTCCACTCACCAACCAGCTCATGGGGCTGGAAGAAGATAGCCGTTTCGCGTTCGCCACTTTCCGGCGAGTCTGAGGCGTGAATCAGATTTCTGCCAATATCTACCCCAAAATCACCGCGGATTGTACCTGGTGCAGCTTTAGCCGGGTTGGTTGCGCCAACCATCGCACGAACCAGCTCGACAGTGCCTGGCTTACCGGCGACAACCGCCAATACGACCGGCCCAGAGGTGATATAGCTGACCAGACCATTGAAAAAGCTCTTGCCTTCATGCTCGGCATAATGCCGACGGGCAAGGGCTTCATCTACCTGCATCAGTTTGAGACCTTGAAACTTTAAGCCACGTTGCTCGAACCGGCTAATGATAGCACCAATCAGTCCTCGCTGTACTGCGTCAGGTTTCAGGATTAACAATGCACGTTCCATGGACACCTCATTACGTTACGAAACAGTTGTTTTCCTCGGTCAGTATACCATAACCCGAATGTCTGCTCTTCAGGACGAGCACCCGACGAACATCAGCGACCCGCGTACTCAGGACGTCTGGCTCTCTCCCTTTCCCACACAGCGAGAGGAAGGGCACGGGTAAAGCGCGTCTGCTGATGGATAAACCTGCTGACCAACCGTTCACCGCTTTGCCAGGGGAGACGAAGGGGAAAAGGTGCGATAGAGGTATCTATCCTCCCCCTCAGCCGTTACGGAAGGGCTATACTCCTTGTGGCAGATAGAAGCGAACAACGAAGAACGACAGACTGATCGCCTGTCGTTCTTTGCAGCAGATACGTGTCCTGTCTGCGATCAGATCGGTACTGCTTCGCTGATCCGTTTAGCAGCACGGCGCATTTCCATTTTGACCAGACCAAGGTTGACCGTGCGCTGGGTGATCACCACCAGGATTAGCTCTTTGGCTTCGAGCATCAAGATCGAACCGTCTTTGGCATCAATGATTGAATCGACGAGATTCCCGACCCCTAGCCGTCGGGTTGCCTTGTCAATTTCGCCGAAGACCGCTGCTGACATTGCGCCCAGGATCTCAGCATCTTCTTCATCAAGCAGCGTGCTGGCGACAACCAAACCATCTTTGCCGACCAGCAAGCTCCCAATGACGCCATCGACCCGGATGAGATCTTCTACAATGCGTCGCATGCTAAACCTTTCTTGTGGTGCCATCGTGTAGTCTGCTTTCGTCTACTCAAAAACGACGGATACCTCACTTATTCTGCAAAAGTGGCGCTGTACGTAGCAATTGCCTCTTCCAGTCGCCCTTGACGCGAATAAACATCGCCGAGAATGCGGTATAACTGTCGTAGAACCGGCCTCTCTTCAACCGTGTTGATGAGATCCTCCAGTTCTTCGGCCATTTGAGCCAGTAGATTGGAGTGTTTAAGTAATCGCCGGTAAATAACGGCCATCAATTCAGCCTGACCGGTTTGCGCACAGAGACGGGCAATGGTAAATGCCAATGCATGATTGGTCGGATTGGAGCTAAGCTGTCGCAGATAATCGTCTATGGTTGTATTGCCGGTTGGAATAAAATCTTCCGGTGCACGTGGGCGGAGTGGCGCCCGTGCAGATCGACCCCGTCCACTGCTGGCAGCTTCCCGACGGGCGAAACGCAGGTCGTCTCGCGTCGGTGTTACGTTCCGGCGTTCTTCACTGACGGATGGCCGCGATGTTGGTTGTGATTTCGCTCGCTCACCAAGTGGTGGTAGTACAACCCGTGCTGGCTCGGCTTTCGGTAGCTCCGGCGGCGTCTGCCAGATGTCATCAAGGGCGTCGAGGGGTTCGGGAACGAAGCCAATGTCCTCTGGCGCCGGTGTTCGTGGTGGTTCCTCTCTGCGTGGTGCGGTACGAACAGCTTTTGCGACCGGTGCCGTTTCAGCAACGCTGAAGTCGAACAGGTCATCTTCAGATGTAACCGCACTCTCTGGTTGCGGTTGAGTTTGTCGAGCAGCCTCCAGTTGGGCAATCTCTTCGGGCGAGAGGCC
>NZ_JPIM01000101.1 GCF_000735195.1 Chloroflexus sp. MS-G | reverse complement strand
CTAGGTACGCAAGCCTCCGGCCCGCCTCGGGCCTGCCCCCTGGGTACGCGGGCCTCCGGCCCGCCTCGGGCCTGCCCCCTGGGTACGCGGGCCTCCGGCCCGCCTCGGGCCTGCCCCCCTGGGTACGTGGGCCGCCGGCCTGCCTCATGCCTGCCCCCTGGGTACGCGGGCCTCCGGCCTGCCTCGGGCTTGCCCCCCTGGGTACACGGGCCTCCGGTCCGCCTTGCACCTGCCCCCCTGGGCACACGGGCCTCCGGCCCGCCTCGGGCCTGCTCCCCTGGGTACGCAAGCCTTCGGCCCGCCTCGGGCCTGCCCCTCTGGGTACACGGGCCTCCGGCCCGCCTCGGGCCTGCCCCCCTGGGTACGTGGGCCGCCGGCCTGCCTCATGCCTGCCCCCCTGGGTACGCGGGCCTCCGGCCTGCCTCGGGCTTGCCCCCCTGGGTACACGGGCCTCCGGCCCGCCTCGGGCCTGCCCCCCTGGGTACACGGGCCTCCGGTCCGCCTTGCACCTGCCCCCCTGGGTACGCGGGCCTCCGGGCCGCTTCGGGCCTGCACGCCTGGGTACGCGGGCCTCCGGCCCGCCTCGGGCCTGCCCCCCTGGGTACGCGGGCCTCCGGCCCGCCTCGGGCCTGCCCCCCTGGGTACGCGGGCCTCCGGGCCGCTTCGGGCCTGCACGCCTGGGTACGCGGGCCGCCGGCCTGCCTCATGCCTGCCCCCCCTGGATACGCGGGCCGCCGGCCTGCCTCGGGCCTGCCCCCCCTGGGTACGCAAGCCGCCGGGCCGCTTCAGGTAGTATGGGAGACAACAGAACGCGCACCACAGACGGGTTAGGAACCTACCCATCCCTTGCCCGCCTCACTCTGCCTACTGCCGCTGCCGTGCAGGAATAGCCTTGAACAGCGCTGGAAACACAACGAGGGCAACCCGCTCTTTCAGCAAGTTGCCCTCGTAAGCGGCGTTCTCGCTCGCTCTACCAGCCATTGAATCGAGCTGCTGCCTGGACGGCTGGTGTTATCGCTTCAACTAGCCCTTGCACTGAACCGGAAGTTCCACTCAGCAAGACATTCGGGAACAATCCCAGGGCAATGATAACCAGCGTCAACCCACCCAGTGTTATCAGTTCGCGACGTTGCAAATCTGGCAAATCAAAGTTCACCGTATTACGCACTTCACCCATGAAGGCTACGCGGAATACGCGCAGAGCATACACTGCTGCCAGGATTATGCCAATCACCGCACCCACCGCAAAAGGCCAACCGAGCAGTGGTGAGGTAAAGATACCCTGCAACATCGTAAACTCACCGACAAAGCCGCTTAAACCAGGCAGACCGGCCATTGCCAGAAGTGCAAGCAAGGTAAAACCGGCGTAGATGGGTGTCACCTGCCATAGACCGCCAAATGAACCAAGTTCACGACTCTCGCGGCGCTCCTCGATAACAGCGACGATGATCAGCAGTGCTGCGGTGACGATACCGTGCGATACCATCTGGAGCAGAGCACCATTCATCGCAATGGTATTCAAAGCCAGTATGCCCAACACGATAAAGTTCATATGACTAATCGAGGCATACGCAATCATGCGTTGCAAGTCGCGCTGGGTAAAGGCGATGAGCGCTCCGTACACAATGCCGATAACGGCCAGAACCGCAATCCCTGGCGCTGCCCAAGAGGCAACCTCTGGGAAAAGCGTTATATTAAAGCGGATAAAGCCATACACACCGAATTTCGCCATCAACCCGGCCAGCATAATTGCTACCGGTGTTGGCGCAACGCTATACGCATCAGGCAGCCAGGTGTGGAATGGCCAGAGTGCCAACTTAATGGCAAAGGCGAGGAAAAACGCACCGAACAGGAGCCGTGCGACCAGCGGATCGAGCGTAAAGAGGCCCGAACGCATATCGGCCACAATTTGGTTGAGGGCAAATGTACCGGTGTAGGTCGGATCGATGACGGCTACTGCATTACGATGCAAGAGGTGCAGACCGATAATAGCCAGCAGCATTAACAACGATCCGCCGAACGTATACAGGAACAGCTTCAATGCGGCCGCAGCTCGACCATGGCTACCCCACACTCCGACGAGGAAAACAATCGGGATTAATGCCAGTTCATAAAAGACGTAGAAGAGCAGCATATCCTGGGCGAGGAATACCCCCAGGAAAGTAGTTTCTGCCAACAGGAGCAACACGAGCAGCAAGCGCAGGCTACGTGTCTGACGTTGCCAGGTTGCGGCTACAGCAAATGGGGCCAGGAACGCAGTCAGACCGACCAGCCACAGATTAATACCATCAACACCTATCAAGTAATTGGCACCAAATGCAGGCAACCAGGCCACCGAGTCGACAAATTGCAACGGAGGGCCAACAACGACACCGGATGCAGGTCCATAAGGACCGGTATAAAACAGGACAATAACGGTTCCGGCAACGACAAGGGTTGCTAACGCTGCACTCATTGCTGTCCAGCGATGCAGCGTAGAACGTCCTCGCGGTTGCAACAAAATTACTAGGGCACCAAGCGCCGGTAGCCAGAGCAACAGTGACAGGATGGGTAGGCCAAGCAGGTTCATAAGCGCCAGACCTTCTTTCATTTGAATTAAACAATAACCACACGACAACACGACACCCATTTGGTGCCGCTGAACTAAAGCTTTCTTAGCTTAACCGTCGGTGACGACTTCGTCAGGAGTGAAGATTATGGTGTTAATAGAATGATACCATGGTTTCCGGTAGATGTATGATTTATCGAAGCGATATGTTGTTCTACCTGTTTTAGCCGAGGTTACACCCGTATTGTCACCCTGTTTGTGATAAACCTCACGTTTGCACCACGCTTATTGTTATAGCCCGATTCTGTTTTTTTGTCAACCGCTGAAGGTTCGGCTTTTTGCAGGTATCATTCAATGTAGAAGGGTCAGTAAAAATGTAGAAGGTTCAGAATGGTTCAAAAAATTGTGATACATATCACAAGAGTGAGTGGAGCAACAATGTTGGGCATCCATGTCGTACAACCCGCGACAAGAACTCTCGGACGGTCCTGAATGACCAGAGACTCTTCCCTTTTCCCCCGTGACGTCGAGAGGAACTGGGGAGACGCGCCAACCGACCGGTTTACGTGGAACGTAGCACTCTTAGCAGGAAACCCCCTCACCTTCTCCTAACGCCCTTACTCTCCCACTAGAGAGCGAGAAAGAATCCGTTCCTTCTGCGTTTCTCTTTCTCGAACCAGGAGACCTGCACGAGCAGGTGAATTCATGAGTCAGGAATCGTTGGAAGCGGGTGCGTGATGTTCGTTCGTACCATTCTAACATCAAAGATGACCCGAAACCTATACACTAAAAATCCTCCCTACCGTTATAATAGTTCTGACGACAAATGGGCATGTATGCTACAATGGTGTGGAATGCCTATGAAATCAACACAACCTTTAATTGACACACATCTCCATCTTGCTTCAGAGCAGTTTAATGAAGACCGCAGAGCGGTGATTGAACGGGCTATAGAAGCCGGTATCGCCGCTATGGTTGAGATCGGCTACGATTTAGCCTCGAGTCATGCAGCCGTAGCGCTGGCGAATGCGCATCCGGCCATTTTTGCAGTCGTTGGGATTCAGCCTAATCATCTGCATGATTTACCGTCAGACTGGATCGACCAGATTCGCAGGCTCGCTACCCATCCAAAAGTCGTGGCAATTGGCGAGATTGGTCTTGATTACTACTGGATGAAATCGCCACCCAGTGAACAAGAGAAGGCGTTTCGGGCGCAACTAGCCCTGGCCGCTGAGCTAGGGTTGCCGGTTGTGATTCACTCACGTGAGGCAATGCCCGAAACTATTGCGGTCTTACGCGATGCTGCACGTGGTCCGGGCGTGATGCACTCATTCTCAGGAGACTGGACCGCGGCTCAGGAGTGCCTGGAACTGGGTTTCTACCTTTCATTCTCAGGACCTCTCACGTTTCCAAAATCAGCAGCGCTTCATGAGGTCGTGCAACAAGCACCGCTAGAGCGTCTGTTGATTGAGACTGACAGTCCATACCTTAGCCCGCATCCGCATCGAGGGCAGCGGAATGAACCGAGTCGGCTGGTATATATTGCGCAGAAACTGGCCGATCTGCGCGGTCTGTCGTTAGCAGAATTGGCACCACAGCTCTGGCAGAATACGCTACGTGCGTTTCCGCGAATGGCTGAGACATTAGGGTAGGATGAACCAACCAGCTCCGCCAACTTTAATTAGTCTCACTCGTGTCTGGTGGATGTTGCCGGGCGTCGGCTTGATTGTACTCCTGACTGGTGCTGTCATCCGTAGTCTGGCTATATCTGGCTGGGCTGGTGGGTTATCGATTTTACCGTCGATAGGTGCATTTGCCCTAGTGGTTGGGTTGGTGCTGGTAAGCTGGCAACGCTTACCGAGCTGGAGTGCTCATATCGTAGCGCTGGTTTTCGCCTGGGTCTGGATCGTCCAGCAGGTCGGCCCACTGCTCGATGAACGACTCGTCAGTTGGCGTGACCGCGCCGTTGAACTGATTATTCGGATCAGCGGCTGGGTTCGCGTGCTCGCCAGTGGTGGTCGTGGTGAAGACATCGTTTTGTTTGTGGTTGCATTAGCCTTTCTCTGCTGGTGGCTGGTCTACGCAACCGTTTGGGCCGTGTTTCGCCAGCAGCGACCGTGGCTACTGATTGTTGCCAACGCCGCAGTATTTCTCGTTAATTACACATATGTGTTGCCCAAACCCGATACAGAGGCTCTCGTTTTGATCGCCAGCGCGTTACTATTGCTGGTGTATCACCATGTGATGCAGCGCCGGTTGGTTTGGGAAACCCGGCAGATGAGTTATCCTGACCTGTTACCTTTGCGTGCGATGTGGGCAGCGACGGTCGTTGGTGTGGTCTTGATTGCGTGTACTGCACTCTTACCTGCCGATATTCCCACTGATCGGGCAGCACAGACATGGGAGATGCTGCGGTCGCCGTTTCGCATTGCACGGGCCGCATGGGAAGATGCCTTCAGCACGATCAACGCTCCGCCCGGAGCCGGAAGCATTTCGTTTACGGCCAGAGTCGCACCTCTTGGTGGTTCACGGGCACCGGGTTTCGATCTCGTTATGACGGTGCGCTCGTCACGTCCTGAATATTGGCGAGCAGTTGCATTTGATCGGTACGATGGATCGGGTTGGTCGAACACGACCGGTGAGCTAGCTCGTTCAGCATTGGGTGTTGCTACTGCCGAACAGGCACGTACACCGCTTGCTGCCGGTGAGACCCTACCACTCACTGAGCGGCGGGCACGGCAGCTCATTACCCAGACGATCACGCTGGCACAAGAACGGAATGATGACCTGATAGTATTTGGAGGGGCGCCATTACAGTTGAGTCTGCCGACGCGAGTTGAACACCTTGTTGTTCGTGATGAAAACGGTAGAGTAGCGCCGGTTTATGACGATGTGTCACTCATTACTGCGTTGACACCATTGTGGGCCGAGACAACCTATACCGTGACCGTCCTGGCTTCAGTGGCCGATGTCCAGAGTCTGCGTCAGGCCGGTAGAGATTACCCAACCTGGGTTCGCGAACGCTATCTGCAATTACCCGATACGCTGCCGGCACGGGTACGGGCAGAGGCTGCGCGAGTCATTGCGGCTGCCGATGCTGAAACACCATACGATCAGGCTGTCGCTATTCAAGATTATTTGCGTCGGTTTACCTACAGCGAGGACATTCCACCCCCGCCAGCGAATGTTGATCTGGTAGACTGGTTCCTCTTCGAGCAACGGTCCGGTTACTGCGACTATTTTGCCTCTGCAATGGTTGTTATGTTGCGTTCAATCGGTGTGCCGGCACGTTGGGTACGCGGTTACGCTAGCGGTGATTTTGATCCTGATCAGGGGGTGTATATTGTGCGCGAAAATGTCGCTCACAGCTGGCCAGAAGTGTACTTTCCTGGTATCGGCTGGGAGCGATTCGAGCCAACGGCAGCCAGTTATACGTCACTTCCGCAGCGTCCACTACAGCCAATCTTTGGCGCCGAAGACGAAGGGGTTACGAGTAGTGTCGGGGGGGCTGGCCTCGATCCGGGTCGGTTTGAGGAGCTTGATGATAACTCGATTGCCAGTAGTGCAATCGGTGGAGCTGCTACTTCATCATCGCTGAACAACCCACTAGCCCGTTCTGGTGGAACACCGGTCGGCTGGCTCCTGGTGATGCTAGCGATCCCGCTGAGTATTGGTTTGATATTGTTTGGGTGGCAGTGGTGGCTCAGGCATGAATTGCGGGGTCTTCGTCTGGCAGCCGCAGCATACGCCGAAATGGCGTGGCTGGCCCGACTGGCCGGACTAGAGCAGCAACTGTCGGAAACGCCACAAGAATATGCCCAACGTCTAGCGGGTATCTTGCCTGAACATGCCGCAACGATACGTGGTATCGCAACTGCTTACACCACCGAGCGCTATCGTCGCGGCGCAGCAGTTCGGGTACCAGCGGAAGCTGATCGTCGAATGCTCCAGCAGGCATTATGGCGTTATGCTGCGCAACACGGCTTGCGGCGCATCTGGTTATCACTCCGCAAGCCAATGGCATAACGCTGGCGAGTCAGTGTTTTCCTAATTCACCCTGTTGCCAGCGGATATTCCCGCGTAGTAGCAAGTTCGATGAGCGAAGTTTGTAAGCGAGATCGGCCGCCATATTGCGCATGACCAGATAGCCAATGCGAGGGTTTCGTTCACACAACGTAGCGAAATCACGCTCGTTGATCACCAGTAAAACACATGGATCAACGCAAACAACCGTTGCTGAGCGGGTAGCACCACCGAGCAGCACCATCTCACCAAAACTCTGCCCTTTGTAAAGGAGATTAATCGTTGAAGGCGCGAACCTCCCCTCCGATGTACGGGTATTGATCATAATCCGTACACAGCCCTCGTGAATGATAAACAGCTCGTCGCCGTCATCTCCTTCGCGGAAGACCGCTTGCTCAGCACCGATGCGGCGTACCTTACAGATTGTAGCAATCTGCAACAATTCCTCGTCGCTCAGACCGCTGAACAGTTCAACCCGTCGTAGATTTTCGACAACGCCCTTATTCATCTTTCCCCCACCAAATTGTGCCTCACTGGGAGCAGCGTTCTAATCATGCGACGGTGCGTTCAGTGAGCCGGTGCGTACTTTGCTACTCACTAGGGGAGTTACCGGTTCGTGCATTAACCAGTGATAGCAGACAGCCGCAAGTGGTGCAGCCAGCCAGTAATTAAAAAGTCGAAAAATAATAGCAGCCGGCACTGCGGCTGGACCTACTCCCATCTGGCTCAACACGGCTACCAAGGCAGCTTCAACCGTGCCACCACCGCCTGGGAGTACATTGAACGTTGATGTAACCAATGCCACACCAAAGGCAGACAAGACGACCGCGAAGCTGACATCGGTACCTAGGGCGTGCAAGACCAGCAGCATCGCTAGACTGTGACCACTAAGCGCAGTCAACTGGATCAGCACCAGCAAGAATACATCACGGCGACGATGGATCAAGAGGCTTCGACCACGCGACAGGTCACCGACAATCCGATCAATCCAGGTGCTGCTCCACCGACGGCCAAACAGACGTCCTATTCCCTGCTGTAGGCCGTAAAGCCATTGGTGCAATGTTTGCTCACTGCGGGTCAAAACAAAGATTGCGATACCAATGACGGAAAGACCAACGAATCCAGCAATATAACTGGCACCAGTTGCTTCAAGCCCACGCCATGCAAAGTAGCCCAGGCTAAACGAAAAGATTAGCAGCATTGCCATCACATAACTGAGGGTTTCGAGTGAAGCCAATAGAGCCGACTCACCGGCCCGAATACCACGCCGGTTAAAATTACTTATGAGAAACGCATAGCTTCCAACCCCACCGGCAGGCACCGACTGACTGATAATAATGGCCGTCAGGGCTGTTGCCCACAGACGGAGGAGATTCATGCGGTAACCGAGCGAACGGAGGACAACATTAAAGACCTGCGCACTCATCAGATAGCTAAGCGCAATCAGCACCAAAGCCGCAAATAGCCAACCGTGCTTTGCTTCATTGAGAAGACTGAACGCTTCAACGATCCAGTGGCGGTTGAGAATAGCCAGTATGATAATGCCAATACTGATGAGGGCGCTGGTAATCAGTTTCCATGGTTTAACGCCCATAGGTGTCCTTTCGTGCCGTAAAACTGTTGCTGTTGAGTTTGCAGAAGTAGGGTCGAGCGTGTGTTGGCGCCGACGCATGCGTTTAGCAGGCGGTCTATGCGTCGTCCTACGACGTCGGGCTTTACCAAACGATGGAGAATACGCCCTCTTTGCCGGTTGGTTCTTCCCAGTGAACCTCAACTCGCTCGACTTGCGCTTGACTGGGGCCGCTGTAGCACCAGCTAATAAGCTTTTGAACGGCTGGTCGTGGTCCTTCAAAGACTGCCTCCACGCGACCATCGCTCAGGTTGCGTACCCATCCTTTGACCTGCGCCTCACGCGCTCGATCGCGCGTATACGCTCGAAAGCTAACGCCCTGTACGCGACCGGAGATAAAGACATGAGCACGAACGAGATCCACGTTCCACCTATCTGTCGCCATAGCTCTACGTACAATTTACCTGACTATTGCTGAGTATAGCGCACGAACAGCAGCTCTGCAACTCGTATACAGTAAAAACTTTGTCAGAGATGTGTATCATAGTACAGTGCGATACTCCTATTATACAGGGGGGCGCAACAAGTGCATGACAGCTTCTTGTACCGACATGGCTATCCGTACTCCGCGTGCGGCTGCTGCCTGGTTGATGGCACTGACAATTCCATGGTCGCAGGTGTCGGCAGCGTCTCCGATCCGAGCACTCGTGTGGGCAACGGCAATAGCGGGCATATGCACTGTATCGAGCAAGTATAACCCGGTAATACCGGCATCATCTTTCCCTTTACCGGCATCGTTGAAGACCACGCCAGCCAGTGTGACGGTAAGGGCATAACGCGCCGAGCTGAGGCCACCGTGTGAACCACTCACTACACAAGCCCCTGTCTCCTCTGGAGTAAGGTATGAGATAGAGTCCATCAAGACGACTCTACCATAGACAAGCGAAATGACGGTTTTACGTTCCATACCCTAAACACGATAAAAGCCGGGTCTATCCCCGGCTTTCCAATCGTGTGGGGTGCCTGATGGGGCTCGAACCCACAACTTCCTGATCCACAGTCAGGCGCTCTGCCATTGAGCTACAGGCACCATGCGGCACTGAAGAATATATCACAACCACGCCATCTCGTCAAATGCGGAAAGAGGCAGTTCCTAACCGAATCTATACCCTCTCACTTCTCCATTTCACTACCAGACAAAAACAACGTTGCAAGACCCTCGCTTCTATTGCAGCACACTGAACACTACAACGCCATACTGCCACTGAGCGCGGAGCTGAAGACCGGCAGCAGCAAAGTACTGATTGAGTTCGGCTAGACTTGGAAATTGGAGACCGCCCGTTGCCAGGAGCTGTTGCAGTATCTGTCCGGGTCGCGTGGTTGCCCGCACCAGACTCATCATGACGCCTCGACCACCAGAACGGAGCAGGCGTCGCCATTCGGTCAGTGCAGCCGGTATATCGCCGATTTCGTTGAGCGTACCTCCCATGACCAGCACATCGACAGTAGCATCAGCAAAGGGTAAGGATTGAGCGCTGGCCCGCACAAAGCTTATCGATAACCCATCACGACGGGCCCGCCGTTGTGCTTCGTCGAGCATGGCCATGCTCAGATCAACCCCGACAACGAAGCCACTCGCATTGCTTTGACGACGTACCTGTTCTAAAGCACGTGCGTACAGGCCATTGCTGCAGCCAACATCAATCATCAGCCCACCCCGTTCGGCACCGGCCAGACCGGTGATGAGGTGGAGTTCACGGTTAAGCGGGAAGTACTCCCCGGTGAGCAAACTCAGTGACAGCGGTCGCCAGGTTCGTTCGTAAGCCCAGGCTGCTGGCGGTAAGTCATTCACTATCTGGGCTATACTTGCTGGTTGGCGTTTCCCAATCACATCGAGAATGCCGTTTATTATTGGATACACCACGTCACAGAACGAACAACGCAGATGACCGGTAATGATCGTACTATCGGTCATTTGATCAATTTGCGCTACCTCTAACGTCGCCGTAGGGTGGTAGGGACAGGTTATGAATGGGAGCAGTCTAGCCTCCATACCACCATGATACCACAACGACGTTACGGTATCACTGTACATACCGACGAGCGACCGCAATCAAATGTTCATACTCGATTGGTTTAGACAGGAACTCGGCACAACCCGACTGACGCGCACGTTCAATATCGTTTCGTGTCACGTGACCACTCACTGCAACTACCGGAATCCGGGCAAGTTCGGGATCACGTTTGATATATTCAGTCGCTGTCCAGCCATCGAGGCCAGGCATCGACAGGTCCATCAGGATCAGCGCTGGCCGATGCTGTTTGGCGAGTTTGATTGCGGTGTATGCATCGGCAGCGAGTTCGACCTTGAAACCGCTGAAGCTTAACATCTGACCGATAATATTGCGATTGTCCAGATTATCATCAACGACGAGAATGAAGCTCATGCCGGTTCTCCAACAAGAGGTAGTTTCGATGCCAACGATGAGGAGTTAACCGCAGAAACAGGCCTGGTTGGGATCCAGACGGTAAATGTTGATCCAACACCCACATCACTTTCCACTGCGATAGTGCCACCAAGAGCCTGCACAATCTGCTTGCTCAATGCCAGACCAAGACCAGTACCCTCATAGCGCCGGGTAACCGATGAGTCGATCTGGCTGAACGGTTGAAAAAGTTTGTCTTGTTTATCGCGTGGAATACCGATCCCGGTATCGATCACCGCGAACTGAATACCGGCCACATCGCCGTGCTGTACAGATGTTACTTCGAGTCGGATCGTTCCGTTTTCGGTAAACTTGGCAGCATTGCCGAGCAAATTGATTAAAACCTGACGTAAACGACGACCATCTGTCTCGATAGTGTCAATTTCGGCAGGACAATATGCCTGAACCTGGTTATGATGACGCTGCGCCAGCGGCAGTGTCATCGCAACCAGCTCATCAACCAGTGTTGGGATATGTACCTGACTGTACTCCAATTCAAGTGCACCCTGTTCAATTTTTGCAAAGTCGAGAACATCACTAATTAGCGTCAGTAAATGTCGCCCGGAAGCCAGAATTCGTTCCAGGTATTGCGCATTAGGTTCGGCTACCGATTTGCTGAGGTGTAATAGCTGAGCATAGCCGAGGATCGCATTGAGCGGAGTCCGTAGTTCGTGGCTCATCGTAGCCAGAAAAGCACTCTTGGCCTGACTGGCTGCTTCTGCTGCGGCGCGAGCACGTTCTGCTTCGGCTTCAGCCTGCTTGCCGCGGACAATCTCTTCCATCAATTGAGCCTGTCGGGCAAGACTTTCTTGCAAAGCGCGGTTGCGATCTTCTAGTTCACTACGCTGGTGACGAAGGCTAGCGAGCATCTGATCAAATGCCCGCGCCAGATCGCCGATCTCGTCACGGATCTGCTCATTAATAGAACCTACGAAGTTACCGGCCGAAACCCGGTTTGTTGCTTCCACCAGGCGTCGTAGACGACGGGCAATACGCGCCGAGAGAACCAACCCAATTGCAGCCGAAATAATAATCGCAACGACGGTATCGAACATAATAAATGTACGCGCTGTATCATAACTTGCAGCAACTACGTCGAGGGATGCGCGCGCCTGCCGCTGATTCTCTTGTACTAACCCGGCCATCGCCTGATCGAGCGCATCATACGCCGGATTCATCCGTGAATAAAATGGTTGAACGCTACCATCACTCACCAGACGAACGGCTGGAATGAAGCGCTCGTGATTCGCCTTGACCACCTCGCTCCAGGCCGCTTCAACCGCATCTAATTGCTCTTGTTCACGTGGAGAGCCGATCAATGAGCGATACGTCAGGAAATAACCGCTCATCTCAGATTCTATCGCTCGCATCTGGTCGAGAATACGGTTACGATCACCACTGTTAGTGTAGATGAGAAATTCCAGTTGGCGAGCGCGATAACGGTTAATGGCGGTTGTCATATCGCCCACCGTATCGAGCGACGGGATTGTATGGCGTTCAATAAAGACAGCCCGTTCGTTCATCGTAGCCATCTGATGAACGGCAAAATAGCCGAGGACCATCATCAAGATCAAGTCGATGGCTAGAGCGCCTAGCAATTTAGCTCGGATCGGAAAACGCATCGCTAACGATCCTCTAACTGCAACAATTGCTCTATCGACAGGCCAACCTGCGATCCGCCGGTAAATACCGAACCGGTTATCCGCCGTTCAAACCGACGTAAGGCCAGTTGGTATACGGCCTCAGGTAAAGGCGTGTACAACGCCTGTTGCGCAAACACGGCGCCGTTTTGTAGATACATTTGGACGAAGGCCTGCACGTGCGGCCGACTCGCCCTATCGGCGCGCACATAAATAAACAGCGGCCGAGACAGTGGCTGATAACGACCATCTGTTATCGTTTCTAGTGTTGGTGCAACGCAGCCATTCCCATTGTCGATTGCCACAGCCCGTAGCTGCTGGGAATACTCAACATAGTAGGCATAGCCGAAGAATCCTAATCCTAACCGGTCGGCTGCAACGTCTTGAGCGAGCAGATAATCGTCCTCACTGGCCGTGTAATCGCTACGGCTCACACCTTCCACACCAACAATGGCTGAGGTAAAGTAATCATACGTTCCGGAGTCAACACCAGCACCGTACAGGTGCAACGGTTCATCGGGCCATTCCGGTCGTATCTGATTCCAGCGCGTGATGTTACCCTGCGCTTCCGGCGCCCATATACGCTGAAGCTCGGCTACGGTCAGACATTGTACCCAATCATTCTGTGGATTTACTACGACCGACAACCCATCGAACGCTACCGGCAATTCGATAAAGGCGATACCCTGGGCGGCACATGCGTCCATCTCGCGCTGCTTGATCGGACGGGAAGCATTGGAAATATCGGTCTCGCCAGCACAAAAACGAGTAAAGCCGCCACCGGTGCCACTGACCCCTAAGCGTACGGCTACATCAGGGGCAAGCTGGCTAAAGGCTACAGCGACCTGCTCAGTAATTGGAAAGACAGTACTGGAGCCATCGATTTTAATTTCACCACGAAGCTGACCGAAATCAATCGCCGGGAGTGAAATTGCTGTTGACCGAGTCAACTGTGGTGTAGGCGTTGGTGTTGGCAAAGAGATGTTCGTCGGTTGTGCGGCGGGCATTGAACCACACGCAGCGAGTGATAAGACAATAAAACTGTAGATAAGCAAGCGCAGATACCGCATGTGTTGTCACAGATGTCTTGCAATTAATCGGCAAAGCGCAATTGCATAACCCTGACTATTGTAACACTTTGACTGATCGTCGTTGGTTAAGAAAATATTAAGCGTCCTTGAAGGCTTGAGGAACAGGCTTCACAAACGGTTATTGAGCGCGTAATCAACCTCCCAATGACGCATCGCAGTTAACCAGGCGCATGGCAACTATTGTTTGGCACATCAACACACTATCGCTCCCAGTAAGGGTGACCAGGGGAGAACCAACCCCTACAGTTACACTGGAACGTTGGTATCATTGTTCTTTTCTCGCTTCTTCCCCTCTTTCAGGGCAAGTTGAGAAATCTGAAACTCCCTATTCGTGGCACTTCATATATTGACAATCTTCAATATATCTGCTACATTGATCGGCAGAATCGCTGATCACCGAGAGGACAAATGGTTGCACAAAACACCGATCAGGATAGTGTGAAGCTCAGGGTAGGATGCTGCACGCCATTCATCGATGAACCACTGACCGAGAGTGAGGTAACCCACCTTGCCGAGACCTTATCCTTACTTGCTCATCCGATACGTCTGCGCATCCTTGCTATTCTGGCACGTCATGCCGGTCACGTCTGCGTTTGTGATCTCGAAGCAGCGCTCCCCGTAAAACAGCCGACCGTTTCTCATCACCTGCGTTTATTACGCGACGGTGGATTGATCGAGGGTGAACGGCGTGGACAGTGGATCTATTACGCAATTCACCGCGAGGCGCTAGCTCGTGTTCGGGCGATGATTCATACTTTCTTCGATCAGCTTGGCGAGGCGTGAGTCGAGTTGAGGAGGTTGTTTTTTTATCGTTAGTATATCGATACTTTTCAATATGTTTCTGAAAGGAGCAGGTATGACTTTCCCTATCGCAATCATCGGCGCCGGACCGGTCGGGTTAGCCGCTGCGGCCCATCTTGCCGAACGAAGCGAGCCATTTGTGGTGCTGGAAGCTGGTGCTGAGGCTGGTGCAGCCGTCTTACGCTGGGGCCATGTGCAGATGTTTACCCCGTGGCGCTATTGTGTTGATACAGCAGCTCATCGTTTATTGTCGGCTGCTGGCTGGCAGATGCCGCCATCCGATACATTTCCGACCGGCGCCGAACTCGTTACCCATTATCTTGCACCTTTGGCTGCCCTACCTGAGCTGGCCTCTTCCATACGTTATCGCCAGCGAGTTGTGGCGGTTGCACGCCGTGGTCATGACCGGCAACGTGGCCGTGATCGGCAGGCGGTACCGTTTCAATTGACCCTAGTTGATGATGCAGGTCAGGAGTCGCTCTTATTGGCACGTGCAGTTATCGACGCTTCTGGCACGTACCTTTCACCCAATCCGCTGGGAGCAGCCGGAGTTCCGGCCATTGGCGAACGCAGAGTAGCCGATCATATCTTCTACGGTATTCCTGACATTTTAGGCCGCCTCCGCTCACGCTACGCCAACCGTCGGGTGTTGGTTGCCGGCAGTGGTCATTCGGCGTTCAATACCCTACTCGATCTGGTAACTCTGAGTGTCACTGCACCGGCAACACAGATCATCTGGGTAGTACGACGTAATGCAACAAACCTCGAGCGTATTTTTGGCGGTGGTGAAGCTGATGCCCTGGTTGCACGTGGTCGATTAGGGATGCAGATACGGTCACTCATTGCGGAGGGACGGGTGACAATGGTTACCGGCTGGCAGACCGAGCAGGTACTACAGACCGATGATGGACTGGTGGTGAGTGATGGCGAGCGAACCCTCCCACCGGTTGACGAGATTATTGTCTGTACCGGTTTTCGGCCTGATCTGACAATCATGCGCGAATTGCGCCTGGCGCTGGATCCCGTTGTTGAGGCACCGGTGGCTCTGGCCCCGCTGATCGACCCCAATCTGCATAGTTGCGGTACAGTTCCACCACATGGTTTTACCGAATTGCACCATCCTGAACCAGATGTCTTCATTGTGGGAATGAAAAGTTACGGTCGAGCACCTACGTTTTTGCTCTTGACCGGCTATGAACAGGTGCGTTCGGTAACGGCGGCATTGTGTGGCGATTGGGAAGCTGCTCGTCGGGTGGAGCTGAAACTACCGGAGACAGGGGTCTGTAGCGGACCAGGTGGTTATGATAATCAGTGTTGTACGTCTGCAATAACCACGTTTTCCGCGACAATTGAGTTACAATCGGTGCCACACTCATTAGTCCGTAAACTAAGTTTCCTTGTATTTTTCATTCTCGGGATGGACTTTGGTGTAGTGGCTATTGAGCTTGGTTCGAGCGGCCTGGATGGAGAACTGCCAGTTGATCTTGATCGCCTTGGCGCTGCGCTCGTTGAACAAGGCCAACACCTCCCGGCCCAAGGTCTGGATCGATGGAATGCGCCTGTTGAGGCAGAGGCGCGAGATCACTGCGAACTCGCACTCGATCATATTGAGCCAGGAGGCCGACTTGGGTGTGTAGATGAACTCGAAACGCTCTGCTAAGGCAAACGCATCTTCAGCCGGTAAATGCTCATAGAAGGCACTGGCGTTGTGGGTGTTGAGATTGTCCTGTACCAGTCGGATCTTGATCGCGTTTGGATACTGGGCGGCAAGTGCTTGGCAAAACAGCGTGTACTCTCGTTTGGTGCGCTGTGGGTGTACCTGCGCCAGGCGCTTGCCAGTCAGCGGTTCGATTGCCGCCAGCAGCGCACACGAGCCAAGCTTTTCATACTCGTAGTGCTGTTTTCGTGGCTTGCCTGGCTGCATCGCTGCCGGAACG
>NZ_JPIM01000100.1 GCF_000735195.1 Chloroflexus sp. MS-G | reverse complement strand
CTAGCGTGCGCAGGAGCTGCCCGCTCGCCGCGTCCCACAGCCGGACGGTGCCGTCGCTAGCGCCGGAGGCGAGCAGCCATCCGTCGGGGGAGAAGGCAATGTCTATGGTCGCCTGATCGGTGGCAATGAAGCGCACCTCGCTCAGCGCCGGAATGTCGTAGAGGTAGAGACCGATGCCGGTAGCAACCGCCAGCAGCCGCCCGTCAGGCGAGAAGGCAGGATTATCCACTTTCCTCCTCCCCAAGCGTGCCAGTTGTGCGACGTGCGCAGCGTTCTCCACGCTGATGGATTGCACCGGTTGCGGGTAGGGCGTGCTGGTCGACATCGGGGCAGGGCTAAAAAATTGTGCAATAAATACCCCAATCAAAATAACAATACTCGTAGAAATAAAAACTTTAGCTCTTTCGGGATGAATTTGTGCTAATATCAGCAATATTGATATTATAACTCCAACTACTTGCCAGATTGGGTCACGCAATGCTCTCAGCACTGTTTCCAGTACTATTTCCAATATTTCCATTGAACTACTCCCTTTTTTAGAACGAAACTACTGATAGTCAATGATAGCTTCCTATGCAGAAGCTGAGAGCGTGAAAAAACTAACATCTTGGATAAAGCCGATTCAGGAGCATTGCCATCAAACCAAGATAAAGAAAGGCTTACACGATTCTGGATTGCGATTGGATGCTTTCTTCGCCAACCGATTGCGTCCCGCCTACGCAATCGAGCGTTCCGCCAGCCATCGCTTCGGAATGACGGCACCTCCTGTTTATCCGGGCGGTTTTTCAATGACATTCAGGCGTATCGCCGTGTTCTGTCGCAGCCATGCATCTCATCCTTTTTACCCCTCATCCACGCGAATCTCGTGCATTAGAGGAAATGATTGATGATGCGCGGCGAAAAGCCATTCGGCGCCTTCGTCATCTGAAATGTCCATCGGATGGACGAGCACACGCCCCAGGAACCCATTCGTATCAACTCAACGTTGCTGTTTGCGTCCATTGACCTTTTTCCCCATCATAGCCACGTTCGCCGCCTGCTTCGGTCGTTGTGACGGATTGAGCATCCAGGATGCTGATAGACGGCTCCGAGTCGCAGCTCAGCGCGTGTCGCGCCGGTTTCCGCAGCGTATCATTGATTTTGATAAAGGTTCCATCACGACTCCATTTGTCGAAATAGGAGCGAACGGAACTCATCGGCGGAACATCGTTCGGACGCATGCGCCATTGACGGCCCGTGCGATTTTTGGAAAGCAGCGCGTTGACGATCGCACGGCGATCAATGTCGGTCGGGCGGCCGCCGTTGGGCGACGGGGTGGCGACCAGCGGCAAGAGAGCAGCCCATGGTTCATCGGTCAGATCGGTCGCATACTTTGTTGGAGAGGATCGCAATGCACGGTATGGCATTACCAATTGCCCCTCATCAGAACGGCATGGCTGCCATCATAGTACCACAAATTCGGTTTTCTGATCGCCCTCTAGGGATGTCTACGCAAATGTGGTATCACCACCGGCTTGAGACGACGCTACACCTCGTCATTCTGCGCGAACCGTACTTGAGCCGTATCCTCAGCGGGCAAAAACGGATCGAGAGCCGATTTGCGCGTGATCGCCGACCGCCGTTTGCTCGTGTCAACGCTGGCGACATACTTCTGCTCAAACGTGCTGGTGGTTCACTGGTTGGATTAGCGCTGGTGAAACATGTGATCAGTCGCGCATTGACGCCTGATGTGCTCGATGAGATTCGCTACAATTACGCTGCCGATCTTGCCATTGACGATCCTCACTTCTGGCAGATGCAACTTCACAAGCGCTATGTGACTCTGATCTGGATTGATGAAGTCTATCCACTCTCCCCGATTCCACTGTCGCATCGTGATCGCCGTGGCTGGGTGGTCATTGAGCGATAATGGGTGCTCCTTCGTAGCTGGAGATGTTCAGCGTTTTCAGTTCCTGCGCTGCGTAGGTGAGGCGATGAAAACGCTGGCAAAACTCTACCTCGTACCAACGATGGATTGACTCGCCCTTTAATCTGTGATATTTTGTGAATGGTTTCACAGAAAGGACGTAAAGGATGACATCGCTATCATTAGATACTCAACCCGCACGGCGCCCCCGAATTGTGATTGTTGGCGCGGGTTTTGGTGGTCTTGCTGCTGCACGTACTCTGGCAAAGGCTCCGGTTGATGTGTTGCTGATTAATCGCACAAATTACCACGGCTTTTGGCCGCTTCTCTATCAGGTTGCGACTGCCGGTCTTGAACCTGAATCGATTGCGTACCCGGTACGGGCGATCTTGCGTCGGTACCGAAATGCCGATTTTCTGCTGGCTGAAGTGCGCGGAATTGATGTTCAGCGCCGGCTCGTGCAGACCGATCTCGGCGACATCACCTACGACTACGTGATCCTGGCAGCCGGTAGCACAACGAATTTCTTCGGCAATGAACGAATCGCCCATTACACTATGGGGATGAAAGACCTTAACGAAGCCCAACGGTTGCGCAATCACGTGTTACTGTGTTGTGAACGAGCCGCCGCCGAGACCGATCCCGACAAGCGGGCAGCATTATTGACCTTCGCCGTGGTTGGGGGTGGTCCTACTGGCGTCGAGCTGGCAGGTGCGTTTGTCGAGCTGATTCGACACGTCATTCGTCATGACTATCCAATGCTCGATGTCCGTCAGGCGCGTGTTGTGCTGATCGAAGCCACCGACCGCATTCTAGCCTCGTTCCCCGATTCTTTGCAGCGTGCAGCGCTCATGCGTTTGCAGCGCATGGGGGTTGAAGTGCGGCTGAATACACCGGTAGCCGATGCTGATGCAACCGGATTGCGTTTTCGCAATGGCGAGCAGCTCGTTGCCAAAACGGTCGTCTGGGCGGCAGGAGTACGCGGGGCGCCGTTGGCCGATGCGCTTAGTGTATCGTTGGCCCGAGGCGCACGAGTGCCTGTGACGCCGTTGCTTACGCTTCCGACAGACGAGCATGTCTTTGTGATCGGTGACATGGCATACCTGGAAGGCTATCGTCCCGGTGTCGCGTATCCCATGGTGGCGCCGGTAGCTATTCAGATGGGTGAACAGGCAGCGCGCAATATTCTCGCTCACATGAATGGTCAGCCAATGCAACCGTTTCGTTACATCGACAAAGGGCAAATGGCGACGATTGGGCGCAGTGCTGCTGTGCTTGATGCGTTTGGCATTCGCCTGAGCGGTTGGCTGGCCTGGGTTGGCTGGTTGTTTGTGCACTTGATGGCCCTGGTCGGGTTTCGCAATCGAGCACTGGTTCTGCTCAATTGGGCGTATAGCTACTTTACCTATGACCGTGGGGTGCGCTTGATTTTTGGTCTTGGCGCCGAGGAGCAGACGGAAGAGATGCTGCGTAAATAAGATCTGTCACGTTAATGGTGTGTTCTCAGTGAAGATGTCACCCGTTCCTATCACGATTTGAACCACTGTAGTGATGCGGCGCTGCCGTGCCGCCGCGCCCTAAGAGCCTGAACAAACACCCGGCTTTCTCATTCATTAGGCACGCACCAAACCCGTGCGACCATTGCGTGAGGGGTGTCCAGCATTCGTTCGTTCCCCCTCGCCTACCTCCTCTCCCTGTGGGGGAACGGCAGGGGGGCCGGAGGGGAGGCGCGGGGCGCCCTCACCCCCAGCCCCTCTCCCGCGCTGCGGGAGAGGGGGGAGCTGGTTAGCGGACTCAGTATTAAACCCCACGGAGTCGAAGTCCTCGAGGGGTGATCTGACAAGCGGGAGAGGGGGGAGCTGGTTAGCGGACTCAGTATCGTTGACAGACGCAGGCGCAGGATCACCACTGCTATGCTACCCTCCCTCTGCCGCTCCCTGTGGGGGAACGGCAGGGGGCCAAGGGGGAAGGTGAGAGGCATAATCTCCCCCTTCCTCTCCCGCAGCGTGGGAGAGGAAGGGGGCCGGGGGGAAGGTGAGGGGCACCCTCACCCCCGGCCCCTCTCCCGCACTGCGGGAGAGGGGGGAGCTGAGGACATGGTATCGTTCGTTGACAGATGCCAGCGCAGAATCGCCCCTGCTCCGCTCATCTCCCCCCTTCCTCTCCCGCAGCGTGGGAGAGGAAGGGGGCTGGGGGGAAGGTGAGGGGGCATAATCCCCGCTTCCATTTTTCCATCTTGTGTTATATTTGGACATATCAACAACATTGTATGTAAACCAAACAGGCGCGCTGCAACCTTGTTCATCAGATGCGAGTCATAGTCATAGTATGATGCAGCTTGCGACTGTTGTAAGAGGTGGAGGAACGCCGTGCCATTCTGTCCCCAATGTGGTGTTGCCAACCCGGATAGTGCTCGCTTTTGCGATCAATGTGGCGCCCAACTCATTCCGGTACCATCAAAACCGGCCTCACCGTCAGTTCAGCCTGTTACCCCAGCGGGGCAGGTGACCGGTGCGCCTATCAGTGCCGGGCCGTCGAGTTGTCCACAATGCGGTGCTGGGATCATTCCAGGTGAAGCGTTCTGCGACAATTGTGGCGCACCGTTACTCACGTATTCGCGGCCTGCGCCCCCAGTGGTGCCCGATTTGCCCTTTCCTGGCGCCCCACCTCAGCCCGTTTACCCACCACCGCAACCGGCAACGATCCAGGCAGGGACGCCGACCCCAGCACCATCACTCAAACCATCGGTACCACCGACAGCACCAGTTGCGCCATCAGCACCAGCGGCGCCACCAGTTCGTAGCTCACTGGCCGGAATCCGTCTTCGGCTGCTAAGTGGGGCAGTACTGACATTACCGACAGCAGCGCAGGCTATCATCGGTCGGGCCGATCCGGTCAGCACTTTCTACCCTGATATTGACGTGACCGCTTATGGTGGTCTTGAACACGGCGTTGGTCGGCGCCATGGTCGTTTCATAATCCAACAGGGTCTGGTCTACTACGAAGACCTTGATAGTACAAACGGCAGTTTCCGTAATGGTATTAAACTACCACCACGTCAACCTCAACCGCTCCAGCATGGTGATGAACTGCGTTTGGGCAAGCTCTCGCTGGTTATTGAGATACCGTAATTGAGCATACGACGTATGAAAATGACAGACTCCTTGCGAATTGGAATTGTCGGTGTTGGCGGCGTTGGCGGTTATTTTGGCGGCCGTCTGGCTCAAACTGGTCACGATGTATTCTTCATTGCCCGCGGTGAGCATCTGGCTGCAATGCAGCGGCATGGTTTGCGCGTGCAAAGTATCGCCGGTGATTTTACATTGCCTGAAGTCAAAGCAACCGATGATCCGGCAACAGTAGGGCCGGTCGATCTCGTGATCGTAGCGGTAAAGGGGTGGCAGGTGCGTGAAGCAGCTATGGCCATGCGCCCCATGATTGGGCCACAAACGGTTGTTCTGCCACTGCTCAATGGGGTCGATGCCCCTACCGAACTGGCAGAAGTGCTCGGCGCCGACCACGTCCTGGCCGGATTATGTCGGATTATTGCCTATCGTGCTGCTCCGGGAGTGATTGTCCACGCCGGTGTCAATCCGCCATCCATCGACTTTGGTGAGCTGGATAATCGTCGCACCCCGCGGCTAGAACGGATCAGGGCAGCGTTTGCAGGGGCCGGTATTCAGGCGCACATTCCTGACGATATTCACGTGGCGCTTTGGCAAAAATTTATGCTCATCTGTGCCTGGAGCGGATTTGGGGCAGCAACACGCGCTCCTATCGGGGTCTGGCGCTCATTGCCTGAAACCCGACCGCTAGTCGAGCGCTGCCTGCAAGAGGTTGTAGATGTTGCAAGGGCGCGTGGTGTTGCGATGCCAACACAGGCGGTCGCGGCGATGATGGCATTCATTGATAGCATGCCATACGATGGAACTGCTTCGCTACAGCGTGATATGATGGCCGGGCAACCTTCAGAACTGTCTAGCCAGACCGGAGCACTGGTGCGGTTGGCGCGTGAGGCAGGCGTGTCCGTTCCGGTGAATGAGATGCTGTATGCAATTTTGCTGCCGCAGGAGCTGGCAGCACGAGGTCAATTACCAGAACAACGCTAAGGCCTATCTGGAATACCCTGTCGCAGAAGAAGATCGGTTGGGGCGCAGCGCCGCTGCACCCGTACATCGATCAGGTTTCATCCGCTGTCCTGTTAGACAATTATTCGGATAGGCTCTCAATACCAGAGATGAGGATTTCCAGATGTCTGCACGTCTTCAGTATTTGCGCGAACGTCTGCAAACCGACGGCTGGGCTGGTGCCGTGCTGATGCCATCGATTAACCTGACCTATCTGACCGGCCTGCGATTTCATCCCGGTAAACGGTTGACCCTGCTGCTGCTATCAGCCGGTGACACGCCACCGGTAATGGTGTTGCCCCAGCTCGAACTTGAACGAGTACGAGCCAGCGTGACGTTTGAGGCCCGTTTTTTCGCCTGGAACGATGCCGAAGGGCCTTTAAAGGCGCTGGCCACCGGTATGGAAGCGGCTTTTGGCGCTGGTGTACCGGCCAGGCCCATTGCGATTGAGCATACCGTGATGCGGGTGATGGAATTACATGCGCTTGAAATGGTCGCTCCTGGTATACGAACCGGTGATCTTGATCCGCTGTTGAGCGAACTACGGATGGTGAAAGATGCCGAAGAACTGTCGTTCATGGAACGGGCCGTCGCTATTGTAGAACAGGCCTTACAAGCGTTCTTACCGCATATCCGTCCTGGAGTAAGCGAACGTGCCCTCTCGCGGATGCTCAGCGAGGCAATCCTGGCTGCCGGCGCCGATAGCGAGAGCTTCGCTAATATGATCGCCAGTGGTCCTCATGCTGCCAATCCTCATCACGAAAACAGTGATCGCTTACTACAAACCGGTGATCTGGTCATTATTGACTGTGGTGCCGTCTATCGCGGATACCATTCAGACATTACGCGCACCATCGCGGTTGGTGAGCCTGATCCGGTTGCCCGGCATATTTATGAAATTGTATTAGCTGCCAACACAGCCGGACGCAATGCTTGCCGTCCTGGTGTTAGTGGTGCGGCTATCGATGCCGCAGCCCGTTCAGTCATCGAAGCTGCCGGGTATGGTGCGGCGTTCGTCCATCGTACCGGTCATGGTCTTGGCCTTGAAACGCACGAGCTGCCCAATATTGTGGCCGGGAGTGACACACCACTCCGCCCTGGAACCACCTTCACCGTTGAACCCGGTATCTACTTGCCGGGTCAATGTGGCGTGCGGATCGAGGATGATGTCGTAATCACCGAACATGGGAGTCGGTCGTTAACAACATTTCCTCGTGAACTTATCGTTGTTTAACCGGCAGCGGCGATCAGTCCGCTCCCCGCTCGATGATGCCAGGGACTGTTAGCTGATGCCGTACTCATCGTAGGGGAATGCCGTCATTCGGCCTGCTCTCTCAGCGTGTGTTTGAAAAAAAGTCATAGAATTAGGGCCTATCCAACATCACCTCACGACGGATGAACCTCGGTGATGGATGCAAGACGATTCACAAGCGGGGGCGAGGCGTAGCCTCGCCCCTACCGGTATCCACGACGATGGTCACGGAGCCTGTGGCGCCGACCGTCGTCGTACCTCAAGGAGATAACGCTTTCGGATGGTACGTCGATCTGACTAGAGACGACCTGCGCTAACCTTCATCACTCGGAACAGGGTATTCCGGATCGGCACTTAGCGCTACCGAAGCTACGCTTCAGCAGTCCACGCCGATCACGTCGCGAAGAGAATATACAGATACCCGCTCACACGACGCAACCGACCCCTACCGTTCGCCGAGCAATTCTGCCATCACTGCTGCAAAAGCCTCACGAGATGGACGTAAACGATTTTCGGAGAGCGCAGCAATAGGCGTATTCCCGATACCCAGCGTTTCAGCCAGCGTTGGCCGATGCTCATTGAGATAGATGAGACCGGTCACAAACTCATTCGTGGATCGCGCCTGTTCGAGCAGCAAGAGCGCCGCACTGCGATCGGTCGGATCGTAATCACGGTTCAGTTTACGTAATCGAATGACCGGCCCATCATGGAGCTGCACGTCACGCACTTCACCAGGTTCATAATCGACGGCAATTTCTTCGTAATGAGGAACAAAGCTAATATCGTGAAGTGGTGACTCGTGCGTTTTACCGTAGGTATAACTTTTCGTTGAACGGTCGTGGTTGTTAAACGTTACACAGGGACTGATAATATCGATCACAGCCGCACCGTGAAAATGGAATGCAGCTTTAATGAGTTCGCGCACCTGCTTTGCGTCACCGGCAAACGAACGGGCAACAAAACCACATCCGGCTAGAATAGCTTCTGCACACACATCGATTGGTGGAAAATGATTCACCCCGGCATGTTTCAGTTCTTGACCTTCATCAGCCGTGGCCGAAAACTGGCCTTTGGTCAGGCCATACACACCGTTATTTTCAACAATGTAGACGACAGGGACATTGCGGCGCAACAGGTGAATGAATTGCCCTAAACCGATACTAGCAGTATCACCATCGCCGCTAACGGCTAATGGGCGCAGCGTATGATTGGCGAGATGCGCACCGGTAGTCACCGCAGGCATCCGTCCGTGTAGTGAATTGAAGCCGTGAGACCGGCCCAAAAAGTAGGCGGCTGATTTGCTCGAACAGCCGATACCGCTCATACGGATAACCGTGTGTGGCGGGAGCGACAGCTCAAAGGCGGCGGCAATGATCTGGCTAGCGATTGAGTCGTGACCACAGCCAGCACAGAGGGTCGAAGGTGCACCGCGATAATCGGCTTTGGTTAAGCCAATGGCATTGTGTGTCATAGTTCCTCCTGCCGGGCAGGATATTCAGCAAGATATCTTTTACCGCGTAGTCTCAACGTGTACCCCTTTTCTTAAGTGCCGGTACCGACCAACAATGACGACTCGCGCATTTGTTCCAGGCAGTTGAGGACCTGATCGCGCACAAAGGGGGCTGTTAACGGTAAACCATCACACCAGGCTACCGAACCGAGACGGGTGGCATGGGCCGGGCAGTGCAGTTGTAGCAATTGCCGGAGTTGTCCATCGTGGTTCTGTTCGACCACAACACAATACTGGTGACGGGCGATAAACTCGGTGACCTCTGCTCCAAACGGAAGGGCACGTATGCGCATACTGCTGGTCTGAACACCGGCAGCAGCCAGTAAGTCGCGTGCTTCGCTGATGGCCGGTGCCGTAGAGCCAAATCCGATCAGGCCAATTGTCGCTTGCGGGTTGATCTCAATCACTGGACGAGGCACCAGCCGCCGTGCTGTTTCATGTTTACGCCAGAGACGAGCCATATTGCGTTGCCAGTCATCAGGGCGTTCTCTGTAGATATTGCGCTCATTGTGACCCGTTCCACGGCTAAGCGTGGCTGCCAGTGGGTGGGGATTGCCTGGCAGAGTCCGATACCCGATACCATCACCGTCAATGTCAGCAAAGCGAGCATAGGTCTTTAACCGTGCCAAATCCTCAGCGCTCAACACTTTACCGCGTTGGAGCGGTTGTTCGGGGTAGGGAAAGGGATGACTCATCCAGATGTTCATCCCCAAATCGAGATCACTCAATACGAAGACCGGCGTCTGTAACTGTTCGGCCAGATCGAAGGCCATCTGTGCATCACTAAAGCACTCTTCCATTGTCCCCGGCAACAAGATGACGTGTCGGGTATCACCGTGACCAAGATAATAGACGGAAAGCAAATCACCTTGCGCAGTGCGTGTTGGTAAGCCGGTTGACGGCCCAACCCGCTGGACATCCCAGATAACCGCAGGGATTTCGGCAAAGAAGCCCAAGCCGGCAAATTCGGTCATCAGCGAAATACCCGGCCCAGACGTGGCCGTCATCGCACGGGCACCGGCCCAGCCAGCACCGATCACAATCCCAAGGGCTGCGATTTCATCTTCAGCCTGAACAATCGCACAGGTGGCGCCGTCGGTCGCTGGACGTAGGCGTGGTAAGTAGCTCTCTAAGGCCTCGATCAGGCTGCTCGACGGTGTAATTGGATACCAGGCAACCACACCAACACCGCCGGTCAACGCACCAATGGCAGCCGCGGTATTACCGTCGATCAGCATCATCCCGCGTGTCGCTTGCATACGATGCACACGGTACTTTCCGTGTGCGGGTGAAGGTTCGGCAGCAGCCCACGACTGCGCCGCCCGGATCACCGCTAGATTCAGCTCAACTGCCGATGGCCGACCACGAAACTGTTGCCGCAAAGCGGTCAGTAAAGCTGTTTCCTCAATGCCGAGCAATACTGCCAGCACACCCACATAAACCATGTTGGTCGCGTAAGGGCGCAGCCGTTGGTTGACGCCTACCTGATCCAGAATGTGCCGCACCGGAATTGCAAGTGGGATGATGTCCGAGCGTTGCGGCTGCCATAGGCCGTCGGCAGGATAGAGACAGATACCATCGGTTGGCAGTTGTGCCAGATCGTCATTGGCAGTGCGTGGATTAAACGCGACTAGAATTGGGGTAACCGCAGATCGAGCGATATAGCCCGCCTGACTGACTCGTAGTGTGTACCAGGTCGGTTCACCCTGAATGTTGGAAGGGAAGAGGTTCTTTCCAGAGACAGGCACACCCATCTGAAAGATGGCTCGCATGAGTACCATGTTGGCCGTTTGACTGCCCGAGCCATTCACGGTAGCTGCGGTAATGGCAAATTCGTTCACTACTGTTTGGGGGGATTGCATAGCTTCCTCGCAAGACACTCGACGTTGAGCGATGGTGTCTATTATACGAGTGAAGGGTAGTGTATGGCAAGAGAGGGGAAAGGGCTTGTCAGAAGTTTTCTTTGACCGGGAAGAGTGAATGGCAAGGAGTTGTCATGCTTCGGGCCATTCGTCGAAGTTGATGCGTAGAGGCGATGCGTCGCCTCGTCCGCTGCGATGTCGTCCTTAAAAAGCGATTGTCTCCCCGTGCTGATGGTTATTTGCTGGCCTTCCCTCTTCACCATCTGGTGCCCTACCGCCATGCGACCAGATGTTTTACCGGTGACCAGTTTTACCCGTTTGCCTCAGCGCACAAGTCTCTAGCCCCTGATCCTGACCCTTTGGTCAAAGAGTTTATCTGGCGGCGTGAAACTCATTTGTGCATTCTTTTCGCTAGACATATACAGCAAAAGTATGTATAATGTGCAAAAGGTTGCAAGTAATGTCTAAGGGAGCATGCTATGCCCTACCGCATTCGTCGCCGGGCCCATGATCTGATCTGGGTGGTGATGGAGGATCATTTACATTTGTCTGAAGCGGAACGGTACTACCACGAAATGTGGCGCTTGCTCGATCAGTGTCCGAAGCCAACCGATTTGCTTGTCGATGGCCGACGTATCTCTGGTGCTGACCGTGGTGCCCGGCAGCGTACTGAGGCAATTGTGCATCATAAGCATTTAGGGCGGATTGCCTTCATCGTTGCCGAACACCATTTGCTTATCTTTGCGCCGCTCGTTCGCTTTGTAAGTGGCATTGGTTTGTTTGCTACCGAACAGGAAGCACTGCGCTTTCTCGGTACCGTAATGGAGTACGGTGATTGACATTTGTTGGTCTCGATGGCGATAGCCTGTGCTTTTATGCACAGGCTTTGTTCGTTTTATGTTCAGATTGTATTTTGTGTCATATAATTGCATAATGTACTCAGGACATCTGGGTCTATAGGCAAGGAGCAATGACGCTATGGGCCAACCACTTGAGTTTGTGATGATACTCGGCTTACAGCGCTACAGTCAGGATTTTTTTCGTCGCGCTGAAGCTGAGGTTCGCAAAGAGGTTCCCGATTTTCGATTGCATATCTTTGAGGATCGTGATGTAACCGCCCGTTCAGCAGAGGTGGAAGCGGCGATTGCCCGCTGCCGTTGTCTGATTCTCTCACTGATCACCCTGAATGAAACGGCGGAGGTGTTAGTACCAATGGTCGAACGCCACGATCCGCCGGTTGTCTTTTCGTTTGAGGGGCTGCCGGAGGTGATGCGGCTGAACAAGGTTGGTTCGTACAACCTGAAGGCCGGTAAGGGGATGCCCAAACCTGTGCAGAACGTTGCTCGACTGCTGGTCGGTGGTCGTGAGGAAGACGCTCTGTATGGCTACGTAAAACTGCAAAAGATCACTTCAAAGCTCATCAATTTTCTGCCCGGCAAGCGATTAAACGATTTTCGGAACTGGACAAATGTCAATAACTACTGGAATCATCGCAGTATTGCCAATGCAGCCAATATGTTTAAGCTCATTTTGCGTGAATACTGCGAAATGAGCCATCTGCACGTTGATCCAGTCGTTGAAATGCCAAATATGGGTTTTGCCCATCCCGACGCGCCCCGTCTCTTCGCCAGTCCTGCCGAATATGAACGTTGGGAGAAGGAGCGCAACCGTGCGCGCAAAGGAGGGGCGGCGCCGTTGGGGACAGTGGCGCTCTTGTCATTCCGCGCTCATATCTTGTCCGGTGCTGATTATCATTACAAGATCGTGCACGCATTGGAAGCTGCCGGCTTGCGCGTCTTGCCAATCTTCGTGATGGGGATCGAGAGCCATATTGTAGTACGTGAGTGGCTCACCCGGATGAATGTTGATCTGGTGATCAACACGATGGGCTTCCCCCTTGTAGGCGGCCCTGCCGGTTCAACCAAGGCCGGGTTGACGGTCGATGTTGCCCGTGAGTTGCTAAGTAAGCTTGATACGCCGTATATTGTGGCGCAGCCGTTATTCGTGCAAGACGAGGATGATTGGCGTGAGCGTGGTGTTGGTCCACTCCAAAGCACGTTCCTCTTCAGTTTGCCTGAGATGGATGGTGCAGTAGCGCCGGTTGTTCTCGGTGGCATGCGTGGTAGTACGATCTCCACAGTGCCTGACCGCCTCGAACGGTTGGCCCGCATAGCTCGTGGTTTTGTGCGGCTGCGTAAGAAGCCGAATCGCGACAAGAAGGTAGCAATTATTGTTTACAATTATCCACCTGGTCAAGGAAAGGTAGCTACAGCAGCACTCCTCGATGTACCGGCAAGTCTGATTGCCATTCTCGACCGTCTGACTGCCGAAGGTTATCAGGTGGGGCGTTATCCTCGCGATCCGGCAACTTTTGCTCGCTGTCTTGAAGGGTTAGTCAATGATCAGCCGTTGCCACCCGGTCATCCACCGGTGGTCATTGGCACGAGTGCCGACCGCCAAGACTTTTACCGCTGGTTGCGTCCGAGCGATCAAGAGCGGATTAATGCCCGTTGGGGCGAATTCCCCGGCGATATTGCACCACTGGGGCGCGATAAGGTGCGGCTGGCCGGTACCCAAATTGGCAATGTCTTCATCGGTGTGCAGCCGGTAATCGGGATGCCCGGTGATCCAATGCGGTTGTTGTTTGATAAAGAGAACACACCTCACCACCAGTACGCGCTCTTCTATCGCTACCTCAGTGAGAGTTTCGGCGCCGATGCCATTATTCATCTTGGTATGCACGGTACTGCTGAATGGATGCCCGGTGTTCAGTTAGGGGTTACCGACCGTTGCTGGCCTGATATTTTGCTCGGTGAGATACCAAACTTCTACGTCTACCCGATCAACAATCCGGCTGAGGCCAACATTGCCAAGCGTCGTGGCTACAGCACAATCATCGGGCACGCCATCCCTCCGTATGGCCGGGCCGGTCTGTACCGTGAGTTGCAGGCTTTGCAAGACTTGTTGACCGAATATCGCGAGCGGCCACCTGCGCTCGCAGATGATGATCAAAGTCCAGAAGCGGTTGCGATTATGCAGAAGATCGCACTGCTCAATCTCGACCAGGAGCTAGCACGCCAGCCCGGTGAGTCGTTCAGTCGCTTTGCATCGCGGGCGTATGCCTATCTACGCGATTTGGCCGCGACGATGATCACGGATCGTTTGCACATCTTAGGGAGTGCACCACCTCCTGAAGAGCAGTTGACATTAATCGTCGAAACGCTGAAGGTGCCGCGTGGTGAGCTGCCTGGTCTGGCCGATCTATTGTTGTCGGCGCGGAAATCTAGCCTGCGATACAGTGAAGTACTCACAAAGGCTCGCCAGGGTGATCCCGATGCATTAGCCTTGCGCGAAGAGATTGAAACCCGTTGTACCGAACTGGTCCAGCAAACGGTATTTGGTCATCTAACGCCTGAGCAGGCTGCGCGTCAGGTTGGTTTATCTTCTAGTAATGAGTTGGCCGCATTGGTACACCATGGCCGGGCGCTTCTGGCTGCACTTCGCGACAACACTCAAGAGCTGGATTTTCTTATGCGCGGTCTGGCCGGGCGTTACATCCCCGCTGCCCCAGGTGGCGATATTATCCGCGATGGCGTCACCGTCTTGCCCACCGGTCGCAACATTCACAGTATGGATCCGTTCCGGATACCGTCCGACAGCGCCTACGAGCGTGGCCTTCGGATTGCCGAAACACTGATTGCTACCCATCGTGCCGAGACCGGCCAGTATCCAGAGACTATCGCGCAAGTGTTGTGGGGTCTCGATGCCATTAAAACGAAGGGCGAATCTATCGGGATTGTGCTAGGGTTGATCGGTGCCCGACCGATCAAGGATGGTCAGGGTAAAGTGGGCCGTTATGCGCTGATACCCCTAGCCGAATTGGGTCGGCCACGGATCGATGTGCTGATGACGGCGTCCGGTATCTTCCGCGACGTCTTTGCAGGCACGATGGATATGCTTGATCGGTTGGTACGGGAAGCGGCTGCTGCCGATGAACCACCAGAGATGAATTACATCCGCAAGCACGTCCAGGAGATGATGGCTGCCGGGAAGAGCTTCGATCAGGCCACGGCGCGCATCTTTACGCAGGCTGCCGGTACGTATGGTACCGATGTCGATGAAGCTATCGAAGGCAGTGCCTGGGAGAAACGCGAAGAGTTGGAGGAGCTGTTCATTAAGCGTAATGCCTTCGCCTTCGGCGGGCGGCAAAATGGCGAGGCCCAACCAGAGGTTTTACGGGCGCTCCTCGGCACGGTGAGCCGTGTTGCCCAGGAAATCGATAGCGTCGAATACGGTTTGACCGATATGCAGCACTACTATGGGTATTCGGGTGCACTGAAGGCGGCTGCCGAACGGGCGACCGGTCAGCGGGTGCCGCTCAATTTTGTCGAGAGCTTCACGGCTGAAACGAAATTGCAAACCTTAGAACAGACCTTACGGGTTGAATACCGCACGAAGTTTCTCAATCCGAAGTGGTACGAGGGGATGTTACGCCACGGCCATAATGGCGCTGCCGAAATTGCCAGCCGGTTTACCTATATGCTGGGCTGGAGCGCAACGACCGGCGCAGTTGATCAATGGGTGTACGATGAAGCAGCACGGACGTTTGTGCTTGATGATGCAATGCGTACTCGCATCGAAGCACTCAATCCGGCTGCGGCGCGGAATATGGTTGGGCGCTTACTCGAAGCGAATGCGCGTGGCATGTGGCAGACCGATGAAGAGATATTGGAGCGGCTACGCGAGCTACACGCCGATCTGGAAGATCGGTTGGAGGGCATTACCGGTTAACCTCGAGCAGGTGTTTAAAACCGCTTGTGGGAGCGGAAGGGTGCCAGGGGGATGGTGAGGGTGCATCAGTTGCCCACCACCGTTCCCCTCATCATTCTAGAGATGCCGTTGATCGAGTTTTATCAAAAGCCCAAATTTTTGATGAGGCTTATCGTTTCTCGTCATTGCAGCCGATGCCCCCGCTGAAAGCCTGATCGAAACCACGAGTTTCTGATCACGTGTAGCGCGGCCCTGGGTGGCGCGGGCCTTGTAGCGCGGGCCTTGTAGCGCGGGCTTTTAGCCCGCGACCTGACATCCGCCGCGGCCCTGGATAGCGCGGCCCTTGTAGCGCGGGCTTTTAGCCCGCGACCGGACATCCGCCGCAGACCTGGGTGGCGCGGGCCTTGTAGCGCGGGCCTTGTAGCGCGGGCTTTTAGCCCGCGACCTGACATCCGCCGCGGCCCTGGGTGGCGCGGGCTTTTAGCCCGCGACCTGACATCCGCCGCAGACCTGGGTGGCGCGGGCTTTTAGCCCGCGACCTGACATCCGCCGCGGAACTGGGTAGCGCGGGCCTGTAGCCCGCGTCTCCTGACATCCGCCGCGGCCCTGGATAGCGCGGCCCTTGTAGCGCGGGCTTTTAGCCCGCGTCTCCTGACATCCACCGCGGCCCTGGGTAGCGCGGGCCTTTAGCCCGCGTCTCCTGACATCCACCGCGGAACTGGGTGGCGCGGGCCTTGTAGCGCGGGCCTTTAGCCCGCGTCTCCTGACATCCGCCGCGGCCCTGGATAGCGCGGCCCTTGTAGCGCGGGCCTTTAGCCCGCG
>NZ_JPIM01000099.1 GCF_000735195.1 Chloroflexus sp. MS-G | reverse complement strand
GACGTAGCGGTTGGGAGATTGTGTGGAATATCAGCCCGATGTCAAGCGGATTACCGGTGAAGGTGGTATTATCGCCAGCGTCGCTGCCCATAGTCTGGGTGAAGCGATCGGTCTTCAGCCTGGCGATGTTGTGGTGGCAATAGATGGTCAACGCCTGCGCGATGTCATTGATTATCGCTTTGCAATCGCTGAGGAACGTGTAACTCTGCTTATCCGCACTGCTGCTGGCGATGAACGCGAAATAACGCTCACCAAAGACCCTGATGACGATTTGGGTATTGAATTTACCGAGCCTCTCTTCGATCGGTTACGCACCTGTAACAATAAATGCCCCTTCTGTTTTCTGACCCAAATGCCGAAGGGCTTCCGAAAAACGCTCTACCTGAAAGATGACGATTACCGGCTGTCGTTCCTCTACGCCAATTTTGTCACCTTTACTAACATAACTGAAGCCGATTGGGAACGGATCGAGCGTCAACGTCTTTCACCGCTTTACATCAGCGTGCACGCAACCGATCCATTCTGGCGCGCCATTATGCTGGGTAAACGCGATGTCCCTGATGTCCGCGAACAGATTCGGCGTCTGGGCCAGATCGGGATTCGGGTTCACACCCAAATTGTTGCGTGTCCGCAAGTGAACGATGGCGCGGTTCTCCGCCAAAGCATTGAAGACCTGATCGCTCTGTATCCGATTGTCGAATCGATTGCTGTCGTACCGGTTGGGCTAACCAAATTTCGCTTCGAAGGCAAAGCGCCAAAGACGATTCGGGCTGCGATCCAGGTGCATGAAACCCCAGAGTGGATCGATACCAACTGGGAACGTCAGCCCTTGTGGGAAGACCCAACCACAGGTTCGCACCCATTGCATCAACCTGAGCTGGGTTTCTGTTCACGTCTCGGCGCGGTAACCGATATTCCGTTGCGCTGTTATACACCTGCTGAAGCAGCCGACGTAATTGATCTGATCGAACCGTATCAGCGTCGTTGCTACGAGCAATTTGGTACCCACCTGGTCTATGCTTCCGATGAGTTTTACTTGCTGGCCGGTCGTCCAATCCCACCGGCTGAGACTTACGATGATATGCCACAGTACAGCAACGGTGTAGGCATGGTACGCGACTTTCTCGACAATTGGGCTCGCGCTCGTCGTCGCCTGCCAGCACGCATCGCGCATCCGACAAAACTGGCCCTTGTATGTGGTACCCTTATCGCACCGGTGATGGAGCATATTGCCAACCGGCTCAATCAGATCGAGCAGCTAACGGTAAAGGTGGTTGCAGTAACCAACCAGTTCTTTGGCGAAACTGTGACCGTCAGTGGCTTACTGACCGCTCAAGATGTTATTCCGGCGCTGCGAGCATCTGGTTGCGAACGAGCCTTATTGCCGCGTGTGATGTTTGATTATAGCGGCGAACGTTCGATAGATGACTATTCACCGCAGCAGATCGGTGCTGCGGCTGGTATGCCGGTTGCGATAGCCGGTGAAGCTACCGAACTGGCCCGCTACATACAGGCTCTGGCCCGAAGCGACAGATAACTCAAGGCATCCGGAAACTCTCAACGGCCGTGGCTCTTAACAAAGAAAAGGGAGCACACTATGGCGGTCTGGGAAAAACAGCCACAAAGGTTTCTCGAGATCATCCAACGTGCTAATCAGATTGCTGCCAGCACTCAGCTCGATGACCTGCTTGATCATCTTCTCGATCTGATTATCGAGATTACCGCTTCAGAAGCAGGTACCCTCTATCTGTACGACGCTACCACCGACGAATTGATCTTTAAAGTGGTCAAAGGTAGTCCGGCCGGTGAAGCACTCATCGGACGCCGATTACCGGCAAACACTGGCCTGGCCGGTTATGCGCTTCAGCACCGTCAGCCTTTCTTTGTCGAAGATGTTGCCAACGACCCACGTTGGTACCGTTCATTCGGTGAAATGGGTGAGTTAACCCTACATACAATGTTTTGCATTCCTTTAATGTTGCGTGCTGAACCGGTAGGTGTCGTACAGGTCTTCAATTTACCATCCACATCGCTTGATGGTCAGGATGAAATGCTCTTGCTTGAAGTGTTGACTTCACGGCTGGTCACTGAAATTGAGAAGGCACGTTTACTGGAAGAGACCCGCCGACGTGAACTTCGCCAGCAGGCATTGGTCGAGATTATTTCGCAATTGACGACCACTTTGGAGCGCGATGAGCTGTTGCGCCGGATTATGAACTACGCCTGTGAATTGTTGGCAGTTGAGGCTGCATCCATCTGGTTGATTGACCACAAACAAAATGATCTGGTATTACACATTGCAGGCGGTAAAGATCAGGATCGGGTTGAATCGTTGCGTGTTCCGCGTGGTCAAGGCATTATTGGGTATGTCATCGAAACCGGTGAAACCGTCGTCGTAAACGATGTGCAGCGTGACCATCGTTTTTACAAACGACTCGACCAGCAGAGTGGTTTTCAGACCCGGGCTATTCTGTGCGTCCCGCTCCGTGCTCCCCGGATCGTGCTCGGTGGTGAACGCGGTGAAGTAGAGGGTAGGATCATTGGCGGAGCGCAAGCACTTAATCCACGTAACGGCCAACCTTTTTCAGCAGAAGATATTACCCTCTTCCAAACCCTTGCCTCACAGGCGGCGACGGTGATTCGCCTGGCCGAACTGTATAGAGAGACCGATAGTCTGTTCACCCGGATGATCGAAGCTATTACTGGCGCCATCGATTTGAAAGACCCTTACACTCGTGGTCATAGTCAGCGAGTAAGCGATTTTTCAGTTGCTATCGGCCAAGAACTAGGACTATCGCACGAACAACTCTATCAACTACGGATCGCAAGTAAACTGCACGACGTGGGAAAAATTCGGGTACCCGACCATATTCTCAAGAAACCAGGTCGGCTGGACGACAACGAATTCGCTGAGATGCGACAACACCCGGTGTATGGACTTGAATTTCTGCGTGATAATGGTTTGCTGGAACTTGATCTGTTGCGCGAATCTTGGACGGCGCTGGCTCAGCATCACGAGCGGCTCGATGGGCGTGGCTATCCGTTTGGGCTTAAGGGCGAGGATATTTCACTTTTCGGGCGCATTGTTGCCGTAGCCGATGTCTTTGATGCCCTCACCAGCCACCGACCTTATCGACCACCAATGCCCGTAGAAGAGGCACTGGAACTCTTGCAACGAGGGGCCGGTACTGAGTTCGATCCGATCTGCGTTGAAGCGTTGATCAGGGCACGCAGCAGAGAAACGATTCTTACCCAGGATGAACGTGAAAAAGTAGCGACAGCCTAGAGGAGCGAGAGCATAATGCGTGTACTGTTGATTGATAACTACGATTCATTTACCTACAATTTGTACCAGTACCTTTGCGAATTGGGAGCAGAGGTCGAAGTTGTGCGGAACGACCAGATAACAGTAACCGAAGTCGCACAACGACATCCTGACCGTATCGTGATCAGTCCTGGCCCCTGTACCCCGGCTGAAGCCGGGATTAGCGTCGAGGTCATCCGCCAGTTAGGAAGTCACATCCCTATCCTCGGTGTATGTCTTGGTCATCAGGCAATTGGCGCTGCCTATGGTGGCACCGTTGTGCGCGCACCGATGGTAATGCATGGCAAGCTATCGCCGATCTACCACAATGCTCAGGGCGTGTTTGCTGGCTTGCCCTCACCATTTCAGGCGACACGCTACCATTCGCTCGTGGTGCGACGAGAAGATTTACCGGCTGAATTAGAGATAACGGCGTGGACGGAAGACGGCATTATTATGGGTTTACGTCACCGCTCATTGCCGGTCGAAGGTGTGCAATTCCATCCCGAGTCGATCATGACCGAGCATGGCAAACAGATGTTAGCCAATTTCCTGATCGGAACATACGCTCATAGCGGTTGAGAAGCGTACAGAGAGTTTCCTGGTTAAAAATCACAGTGGCCGGTTCTCAGCCAGCTCTTCTTTTACGATGAACGCGAAAGGGAGGTTTGCGAACCACCCTCTACCACCGTTTTGTTCGTATGCACGGTGAGCTGTTGCGAACCCTATACGCTTATCCACGCCCGTCAAGTTCTGCTAAACCGGCTATAACCTCTTCACGGGATAAACCGGCTGCTGCCAACACCTCATCACTACAGGCTTGTAGCCGCAGGTAAAATGCACGAGCCGCTGCCCACCAACCGTCAGGATCGCGCACCAGTAATTCGTGGATGATGTTCTCACTCCGCGCCAGATCACCTGCTTGCTCACAAAACGAAAAGAGTGCCGCCAGCGTTGGCGTAGGTAGATCGTAATCTTGCAGCAGCATCAGGAGATCGGCATAATGTGGCGTATAATCGGGCAACGGTACTGGTGCAGCCAACGCACACTCGATAACCAGGTGTAACGCCAGCAATGCCCGTTCTGCCGCGGCCTCTGATTCATCATCATCGGCCAGGACATGCGCTTCAACAGCGAGGAGGGCCGCAAGATATGACCCCTCATGCCACCAGGCCTCGGTTGGATTGTGGAACCGGAGGAGCGCCAGCAACTGCCGCTCGCTCATTCTGACCACCTGGTCGCTTCCTACGCCTAGTCGATCACGGTAAGCGTTATCGATAGCAATTCGCACCAATGGTGAATGACCTGCGCGGTAAAGACCAAGGATGTGGCGAATGATCGCACCAAACTGGGCAATCAACCGGAGAATGTAGTCGTCGCGGTACATATCAGCATCTTACCTGAAAACGACGTCCTTAGCAAATGGCTGCACAACACGCGATTACCCAGGCCGTTGCCCCTCACAATGCATGATCACCGGTAAGCATTCGTACTTGTGGTATGATACCTTGTGCAGAGATCGGCTAGAGGAGGATTTTTATGGAGCAACCGTTCATTGGAAAGGTCGCGCTGGTGACCGGCGCGGCAGCCGGTATTGGGCGCGCTTCAGCGCTGGCGTTTGCTCGTGAAGGGGCAAAAGTTGTTGTTGCTGATGTAAACGTTGAAGGTGGTGAAGAGACGGTTGCAATGTGTCGGGCAGCGAACACCGACGCCATATTTGTGCGTTGTGATGTCGCTCAACGCAGCGAGGTTGAAGAGTTGATCAATCGTGCCGTTGATACATTCGGTCGGATCGATTTTGCCCACAACAACGCCGGTATCGAAGGGGTACAGGCAATGCTGGTCGATTACCCCGAAGAGGTATGGGATCGGGTGATCGAAATTAATCTCAAAGGTGTGTGGTTGTGCATGAAGTACGAAATTCGGCACATGCTACAGCAGGGTGGTGGCGCTATTGTCAATACATCATCGGTAGCCGGTCTCACCGGTTCACGTGGCGTTTCGGCCTATGTAGCCAGTAAACACGGGATCGTTGGCATCACGCGCGCCGCAGCGTTGGAATATGCTCGCAATGGTATTCGGGTAAATGCGGTCTGTCCTGGTACGATTCACACCTCCATGATCGATCGGTTTACTCATGGTGATCCCGACATTCTGGCGCAGTTTGCCGAAGGTGAACCGATTGGCCGCCTGGGCACGCCTGAAGAAGTAGCCAATGCCGTTGTCTGGCTCTGCTCAGATAAGGCCTCGTTCGTTACCGGAGCGACCCTTGCGGTTGACGGGGGACGATTGGCGTAGGATGCGCTGATACTGTCGCCCCGATCAGGTGCTTTCAACATTCGTTTCCTACCCGGTCATAGTAAATTATGGTTGATGCTGTTTCGGCTGTTGACACGGTTCCACAGGCTTTTCAATGCGCCAGGTGCCTCTCTTTCTCTCCCCATATGGGAGAGAAAGAGAGGAGGGCTAGACACATCCCATAGCACGAGACTGAGAGCGTTACTCCTCAACCCCAAAGACTATCCATTCATCGCGTCGTATTTCATTCTGTACGGTGTTGAACCATCACCGTGCCGGTAGGTAGATCGCTTGAATGCACTATGACCCACGAATCACCATACATCGCCATTTACGCCGTTGTCAGACAAATCCCAGCGGGCCGCGTCTGTACCTATGGTCGCGTGGCAGCATTGGCCGGCTTTCCCAGTCAGGCCCGGATGGTAGGGTATGCCTTGCACGCCCTCCTTGGTCACCACGATGTCCCCTGGTGGCGCGTGATTAATCGTGTCGGTCGCATCAGTAATGTCTATGCTGCCGATGAACAGCGGAGCCGCTTGCAAGCTGAAGGGGTTATTGTGAATGATGAGTATCTGGTTGATCTTAACCGGTTTCTTTGGACAGGGGATGAAGAATAGGTCTTGTTAGGACTTTCTAGAGTCTTTATCCCACCCAACAGCGGTGAATAGAGAAGTGTGAAGCGTGAGGAGAATGGGTGCGCCTAATCTATCCGCAGTGCGTGCAGATGCGCGCTGTTACCCCCGCCGGTGAGAGAGGGAAAACCGCACAGTGCAGGATATGCCCTTTTCCTCATCCCTCGTGAGATGAGGAAAAGGGCCGCGGGGAAGATGAGAACACCCCCTTCAACCATTCGACTGCGTACAGGAAACTAACGTAGAAATTCGAGCAGCAGTCGATGGAATTGATCCGCTGCTTCAATCATTGGAAAATGACCACAGTTAGGAATAATCTCAAGCCGGGCATGCGGTAGCATCCGTTTGGCTTCGTAAGCACAACGCACCGGAAAGAGCCGATCTTCGGCTCCCCAAATGATCATGGTCGGTTGCGTTACCTCGGCCAGACGCGACCAAAGCCCACTCCCCCGCAAATCATTAGCATCATAATAACGGCTGAGCGAAACCATTGTGCGGCGAATCTCAGGATTCCCCAGCGTTGCCGTCCCCCGTGCAATCAGTTCCGGAGTAATATAGCGATCAGGATTGGCAAACGCAGCCCGCAATTGCATCCGCACTACAAACGGAAAAGCAGAGAGACTCACCAGCGCCTCACCGAGGAAGGGTAAGGCACCTCCTTTACGCATAAAGAGCGGGAGTTGCATAAACCCTTCGCTATCAGCAATGACCAGCCGTTCAACATGCTGGGGATGAAGAATCGTTGTCGCCAGAGCGTGTTTCCCGCCCATCGAATGACCGACAACCATTGCCCGTTCAACCCCAAATGATTGCAGCAGGCCCGCATTGAGATCGGCATACCGCCGTAATGTATATGCTGCACCGCCCGGTTTATCTGAAGCACCGAACCCCAACGCATCAGGGGCAATGGCCTGAAAACCGGCTGCTGCCAGTGTTTGAATCGTTGGTATCCAGTCATCAGCACTGACGACAAAGCCGTGCAATAAAAGGACAGCCGGCCCCTGTCCGGCAGTTAAAACTCGTAGCCGGAAACCGGCAACCGAAATGTATTGCTCTCTTAGCGTCGTCGCCGTTGTTGCTTGCATAGGCGTGATTCTCCTATCGTAAAAGGCGAGAAAACGATGCGCGCGAAGGACCTGACACCTTACGCTGTCACTGTAGCAGAAGATCGCGCCACTGTCAGGACGAAATCCAACAACGATTGGTAAAAACATCTATGGTACAATAGAACCGTGGTATCGTACCGCATACCGTATCGATCAGTTACAGGATGTGATGGTTTCGCGGCAGTTCGCACTAGGTGCCGTTATTATCTCGTTCATCATTGGCGCAATTGGCGTCTTTTTGTTTATCAGTCAGCGTCTTGATCGCTGCACTGCTCCTCCATTTGTCGATCCTAATCTACTGCCCAACGCCAATTTTGCTATAGCCGGAGATATTCTCGGTCTCCCCGCCGGTTGGGGCCGTGGCGCCGGTGGGGTTGAACTCCGTGGACCCTCTGTTGACGGCCAGGGTTTTGATCTCGACGGCGATGGCCGTTCACTGCAACTGATCGGAATTGCTAACTATGCCCTGACTCCGCCCATCGGAGTACAACCTGGTGTTGTCTACTGCTTTACCGTTGCAACATTGACCGATTCACTACTTCGTTCACCGACCCGTGCTCGGCTGGTTTTTGAGTGGTACGATGAGCAAGGAACCATCATTGAACGAGTCGTCACCCCCTGGCAACCGGTAGCATTGTGGACACCAGAACGACCGCCATCGGCATGGACGACGGTTGGTGGGTACGCACGTGCGCCCCAGACTGCACGCGCCCTGCGTGTGCGGATCGAACCCACTTCCGATGATCGGATTTATCTCGATATGCCGCGGCTCCAACGCGGCGGTCAGACCCTGCCCCAGGCGCACGTACCTGATCCGCCACCACCTCTTACCATTGCACCATGGCCGGCAGGGTATCGGGCAGCCATTGCCTTCACTTTTGATTGGGAAACGGCAATGGGTGGATTGATCCATTCGCGTTCCGTCGACGATCCACTTGCCGATGAAGACCCGATTAAGCGGGGGATGCGGATGCGGACCGGTGTTGAGACGAGCATAACCATCTTTGCGCGGTATAATGTGCGCGCCACCTACTATGCGACCGGGTACAATTTCCTGATGGGCAACCGCGAGCAGCGTCGGTTTATGAACGATCCGGTTTTTAGTTGGGCCTCAGCCGCAAATGGCTGGCGAAGTGACCGCTGGACGACGCGCCCCTGGTTTAGCGATGATCCATATGGGACAGTGGCAACTGATCCGGCGTGGTACTTCGGCGATCAGATTGAACCTCTGTTGGCAGCCGGTCATGAAATCCAGAGTCACACCTTCAGCCATCTATACGGTGGCTACGCCGATGCTGCCACGTGGCGAGCAGATATTGAAGCCTGGAATACCGTTGCTGCTGAACGGGGAGTGCGTCCGGCCCAATCGTTAGCCTTCCCCTGGAGTAGCAGTGCCGGTATGAGTGACGCCAATTGGGATGTTATCGAGCGAGCCGGGATTCGTTCGGTAACCCGTCTGAGCGATTACGGTCCCTATAATCTCTTCCCGACCGATCAACAAGGCCTGATCCGCGATCCCCGTTGTCGCTGGCTTCCCGGTCGTGAAGGTCGGATCATCGCGTGCCCGGATTTTTATCTCACGCCGGCCCGTGCCGAATTAGCCATTGCCCAGATTGAACGCACCGTGACTGCTGGTGGTATGATTGACATTTGGGCACACACCGAAGAGGTCACGAGTGCCGCCCAACAAGCAGCCTGGGAAAATGTTGTATCATACGTTATTGGGCGCGGTGACATCTGGGTCGCTCCGTTGAGTGAGATTGCCAACTGGCAGATTGCCCGTATGACCCTGGACATCACCACTCTGTCTGAACCAACAACCAGCCTTGAGCGCGGGGAACGAGTTGCGCAACGTTATCGGATACAGAATCCATCGCCATACCCTCTGATCGGCCTGATGATCGATGTTCCGTCGGGCATGGCAGATGTAGCGATGAATCACGAGATTGTGCCTCGTGAACAGTGGCAGGGTAGTGGCTGGCTGCGTATCGACCTGGCTGCCGGTCAATCTATAGAGGTAACATTGTGGCCAACACGATCAAGCAGTCGTTAAACCAGACAACGATCTGGCATGTCATCGGTGGCATCCTGACCGCACAACGTGGAGCACTGCGCCTCTACCAGTGGTTATGGCTGGTGTTGTGCATCGTGGGTGCGGTCAGTGTTGCACTCCCACCTATTCTCACCCGCCCAATCCTCTATTATGCCCACGCGGAAGTACGTTTTGACACGACGCGCTATGGGCCAATTTACCAACCGGTGGGGCCAAACCTTACCAGTATGGATATTGCCATTGCCGACGCTAAGGAAGCATTACGCCTCGCGACCCTGGCAAGGGCCGACGTTCGCTTCGGTCTGCCCAATTTTCGGGTTGAATACCTGTTGCAAGCACCGGGACAGGTCCTCGTGCGCGGTATTGCCGACAATGCTGCCGAAGCGCAACGGCTGGCCGACGACGGCGCTGCTGAACTAGTACGACAAATTCGGGCTGCCGGTGGACGTGAGATTTTGCGCAATATGCTCGGATGGCAGCTCTGGCAGGCGTTAAATGGTGAAACACCAGCCACCGATGATCGCTTCGCCTGGTTGTTGCGCGATATTCTGCGGCTTGAAGCATTGCCGTTATCACGACCAATCGAACCATTCAGCACCCCGCGTCGTCTGAGCGATCTCTCTTCGGAAGAGATCAGTGACGTTACCCGTGCCCTCGAATCGCGTTACGATCTCTGGCGGTTTGCAATAAACACTCGGAATGCAACTCTGGATGCACTCTGTGCCAGCACCGGTTTGAACGATACCGCTACTCGTGAAGCGGTATTGCGAAGTTGTGCTGCAACAAATCCGACAGCGGCAGCCGAGCTGGCAGCCCGTGATCGAAACATCGCTCAGTTACGGAGTATCGAGGCGGCAATCAACTACATGATCCGCGAAGCGGGGGCACGCTTCAATGCCGATCAGGTAAGTGCAGCCTTCCGCATTCCAGCGCCCCTTCCTGCCAACCCAGAGCCACGCTACGAGCTGCCTCTGATTGCGCTGGCGATGTTATTCGGCACAGCACTCGGCCTGGGTGGCATTGCCCTCGACCGTAGTGCCGGCGTATTACCCAAATTGCAAGAATTGTGGCAATACCGCGAGCTGATCCGCAATCTCATCCTGCGCGACTTGCGCGCCCGCTACAAAGGGAGCACATTGGGCTACCTCTGGACCCAAATTGCGCCGTTGGGCATGATGATGGTCTACGTGATTGTGTTCAGTTTCCTCTTACCCAACGGATTGGCGATGTTCCCAGTGTTCATTATTGTCGGTTTACTCCCCTGGAACTACACCGCCGAAGCCATCTTGAACGGTACACGGAGCATTATCGACAACGCAGCGCTGGTTAAAAAAGTCTACTTCCCACGCGAAGTTTTACCCCTGGTAGCCGTTGGTTCAAGTCTGCTCAATTTTATCCTCTCCCTCCCGATGATGCTGCTGGTCATTATTGTTGTCCAGCTTACCACGCTCGGTCGGCTCAATCTGAGTTGGACTATCGTCTACTTACCGGTTATTATGGTGCTCCAAACCATCTTTCTAACCGGATTAGCCCTGCTGCTCGGCGCTGGCGCCGTCTTCTTCCGTGATGTGGTACACCTGATTGGCATCGTGATCAATATCTGGTTCTTTCTGACACCCGTCATCTACCCCCTTAGCACCATCAGCGAAGGCCTAGCTGCGCGCATTATCCGCTGGCTCAATCCGCTGGCATCGATCATCGAGTTTTACCGCGAAATCATCTACGGCAATCCGGTACCGGTGGGATTCATCCCAACACCGGGTATCCCTGCGCTCAGTGCGATGTTGCGGGTAGGTGTCACGGCGCTGATTGTATTAGCCATCGGGTACTGGGTCTTCCAGCGCACCAGTCGCCATTTTGGTGAAGAACTATGAGTGCTGTGATCGAGTTTGACAACGTCTCGCGGCAGTTCGTCCGTCGCCAGAATGCCGCAACGATCCAAGAACGCTTTGTCGGCTTGCTCCGGGGTATGTCACCGGCTGAAGCCTTCTGGGCTGTGCGTGACGTCAGCTTCACAGTCGAAGAAGGACAGAGCATCGGTCTCGTCGGCCATAACGGCGCCGGTAAAAGTACGATCCTCAAACTGATCACTCGCATCCTTGAACCAACCAGCGGTCGCGTTTCGACCAGAGGCCGGATTGCTGCCCTGCTTGAGTTGGGCAGTGGCTTCCATCCCGAACTCAGCGGACGCGAAAATGTCTTTTTGTACGGTTCGCTGATGGGTTTTAGCCGCAAAGAGATGATCCGCAAACTGCCTGAGATCATTGAATTTTCAGAGATCGGCCCCTTCCTTGATACCGAAGTAAAGCACTATTCCTCCGGAATGTATACCCGGCTGGCGTTCGCGGTTGCCACGGCAGTTGATCCTGACATCTTGATCACTGACGAAGTCTTAGCCGTTGGTGATGAATCGTTCCAGCGTAAGTGTATTGATCGCATCTACAATTTCCGTCGCGCTGGGAAGACCATCGTCTTCGTGTCGCATGCCCTCGATGTTGTTCGTTCGCTCTGTGACGTAGCGGTATGGCTCGACCACGGTGAAATGAAGGCCTATGGCCCGGCTGGCGAGGTTGTTGATGCGTATCTAGCCGATGTCAACGAAAAAGAGCGGCAAGCTCGTGAACAAACTACTGGCACTGCTGATGATGAATGGCGGGAACGCATGCGGCGCGGGACACGCGAAGTTGAGATTACCCATGTCCAACTACTTGATCAGCATGGCAATGAGCGAACCACTTTCCGCACCCACGAACCCTTGACGATCCGCATTCACTATTTTGCGCACGAACGGATTGAACGTCCGGTCTTTGGGGTGGGAATCAATCACGAGAGTGGGCCGTGGCTAACCGGGCCGAACACCGGTTTTGATAAGTACCACATTCCAGTTGTCGAAGGCCCTGGGATCGTTGACTACCACATTCCACGATTACCATTCCTGGGCGGGCGCTATCTGGTCAGTGCTTCGGCGACCGATTGGACACAACTTCACGAATTTGACGTTCATGACCGAATGTACCCGTTGATCATCCACAGCCATGGTCTGAGTCAACGGTACGGCATGGTCTTCATCGAAGGCGCCTGGAGCTGGCACGGATGAGTTCACTTCTTATTATCAGCCACGATGTAATTGGTCAGCGAATGGCTGGCCCTGGTATTCGGATGTGGGAACTGGCGCGCGTTCTCGCTCGACACCTACCTGTAACCCTCATCGCCCCTCAACCCATCGATCTGCCGCTCCCGGCGAACCTTCGCTGTGGGCATTACACCTGGGGAGATGCCGCCAGCATCGAACCGTATCTCCGTGCGGCAACGAACATCTTCGCCAATGGCTATGTCGCCAGTGCCCATCCCGAACTCCTTAACCATCCGGGGTGCCTGATCATCGACCTCTACGATCCGGTTGCACTTGAAAATCTGGAGCTATTTCGCAATCATCCATTGGCCGAACGACAAGAGCAGGCTAAACGTGATAGCGATCTACTACGTGCCCTCCTGACGCGGGGCGATCATTTCGTGTGCGCCACCGAACGTCAGCGCGATCTCTATATTGGCGGCCTGCTGGCCCTAGGTCGCATCACACCGGCAATCATCGATCAAGACCCGCTGCTGCACCAATTCATCGCTATCGTTCCCTTCGGTGTCAGCGACGACCCGCCGCAGGCAAGTGGGCAACCGGCCCTCCGTGGTGTTCTGGACGACCTGGGCACCGAACATACTATCATCTTATGGAGCGGCGGGCTGTGGGACTGGATGGACCCATCAACTCTGGTACGGGCCATGCCACACGTTCTAGCTCACGTCCCCACGGCACGGCTTGTCTTCTTAGCCGGACGGCATCCTGGACAGGTGCCCGAGATGGCGACTGTACAGCAAACACGCCAACTGGCCGCCGATCTAGGATTGCTCGGCTGTGGTGTTCACTTCTACAACGAATGGGTTCCGTATCAACGGCGTGCCGATTTCTTGCTCGAAGCAAAAGTTATGGTATCATTGCATCGAGCACACTTAGAGACACGCTACGCTGCCGTGCGTTCGCGTATTCTCGACCATTTCTGGGTCGGTCGACCCAGTGTGGTTAGCGCCGATGATGCCGCTGCTGATCTCATCAAGGAACATCAGGCTGGAGAGGTCGTTCCGATTGGTGATAGCCAGGCTGTTGGCGCTGTACTGATCCGCTTATTAACAGATCATCAACACTGGACACATCAGAGTGCTAATGCCGCAGCTCTTGGGCAACGTCTGCGTTGGTCGGGAGTGGTATCTTCATTATTGCGTCTACTCAAGGATGCTCATCCGAAGGAGAGATTGTCTATGCCAGTTCCTGATGGATCACGGTTAGCAACATTGCAACGAGTGCGGAACGATGCTATTCGCGTGCAAGAGCAATTATGGAAGATAGAACCATCACTATCCACTAATCCATTGCTGCGTTTTGTTCAACGTCATATTTTACAGCTTTTTACAAGCCCACAACGTGATTACAATGCAGCAGCTCTACGATCAATGTATGCGTTAGCCGAGCAAATAGATCAAACTACGCAACTCTTATTCAATGTAGCAAGCCAATACGGGAACCACATTAACTGGCTAGATCAACGAGTACAGGAATTAACCCAGCAAATCCGGGAATCAACCCAGCAAATGCAGGAATTAACTCAGCAAATGCAGGAATTATCTCAGCAAATGCAGGAATTATCTCAGCGGTCAGATATGCTAGAATTACGGGTTACCAATCTCGAGTCTGGTGTACAAGACCACAATCATCGCCAAGTCCAAGAGATTCATCAAATCGGGCAACAGATACGAGATTTTGCTGATCAGATCGTCGGACTGGAAGAGACAACTTCACAAATACTAGCCTACATTGGCGGTGTATACACCTCATCTTCTCAGCAAACAGAATAGTTCTATGCGAATTGCAACCATTGTTCTAAGTTGGAATGCTGCATATGCTACGATAGCGTGTCTTGAATCACTCTATCATCAATCCATCCCGACAGAGATTCTGGTTGTCGATAATGCATCTCATGATGAGGTCGTCGCCAGTATTCTGGCATGCCATCCGCATGTGCGTTTGATCCGCAATCAGCGCAACTTGGGCTTTGCTGGTGGCATGAACAGTGGCATAAAAGCATTATTAAACGACTCACCACCTGATGTCCTGGTATTGCTCAACCAAGACACGGTTCTCGATCCCACCTGCATCGAGCATCTAGTATCACCAATGATCGCAGATGCGCAGGTGGCAGCAGTCGGGGCTAAAATTCGTTATCCCGATGGCACTATTCAGCACGCGGGTGTACTCCTGGAATGGCCGCGAGCAATTGTGCAACATATCGGCTGGCATGAACCCGACACTGGTCAATATGATACGCTACGCGAATGTGATTTTGTGACAGGCGCCGCTATTGCGCTACGTTCTCAAGCTCTTAAGGAAATACAGCTATTTGATGAAGATTTTACACCGGCATATTTTGAGGATATCGATCTTTGCCAGCGCCTGCGCAAACAGGGCTGGAAGATAGTGTATAACCCTGCTGCAACGCTTGTTCATCACGAGTCCCTCTCACTACCAGATGAACTTCAACGAAGCTGTTATTACAACCGAGGCCGTTTGCGCTTTATTTTTAAGCACTATTCTCTACACGACCTGGAAGAGTCGTTTTTACCAGCAGAATTGCATCATATTCAGCGCCACGTCTTATGGCCCAACGAAGGCCGTGCGTTACGTTGGGCGTATGCCGAGACGCTCTTGCATTGGCGAACGATCTTGATAGCACGACAACACGTTTACGGCAGTTTATCTCCGCTTGAGGAAGAACGACTGGGTCATATCCTGATGAAATTGCAACGTGCCCAGGCTATAGCTCTGTGGCAGCACGCACATCAGCGTGCTGATTGGATGTTTAACCATTGATAAACATTATGAATACCTTACCATTGTACGGTGTCGAATACATCTTGCTCGAACCTATTCCGGATAGTCTCTGGCAAGATGAACCACTTTTAATCGGTTTACAACTACGTAATACTGGTCTGACCCCATGGTTGATTAGTGGCTATCCGGTTTTAGTGGTGGTGCGTTGGCTAGACCCTCAAGGGGTTATCGTCAACGAGACACCATGGCATCCACTACCATATCCTGTTCCCGCTGGTGAATCAATAACTATCGAATTGCGTATTGATCAGACACCGCCACCTGGTGAGTATGTGTTGACGATTGAACTGGTCGAGCATCAAGTTGCATGGTTTCGCGATAAAGGTGTTCAGCCGTTCTCGCATTCAATACGTATCGAACCGCCATGCAAACCGCGTATCACCATAATCAACGGGAACTGCATTGCCAATGATGCGGTCGGCACGCATGTTGCCGCACAGATTCAGGCCTTAGCCGAAGCAGGTTTTCGTCCGCTATTGCTGACGGAATTTGTTGATGAGCGGATTCCACGTGCACTGCGCCGTTTCATGGTCACCGTCAATCTGGAACATATCCTCCATCCAAATGCCCAGACACGACGATTTGCTGAGCACCTCCATTATTCTGCAGTGGTTATTGTCAACTATTCAAGCTATTACAAGCTTGCCGAGCTTATTCGTCACGTGCAGGCACCAGTGCTGTTTGATTACCACGGCATCACACCACCAGCAATTTGGGGTATCGGGCAACCAGGATATGAGGACCTAGTTCTCGGCGTTGCACATCGAAACCTGGTTCAATTTGCCGATTACGCTGTAGCACACAGCCAGTACATGGTCGATGAACTGATAGCCACCGATCTCATTGCAGCAAGTAGAGTGAGTGTCCAGCCTTATCCAGCTCTTCACAACATCGGATACGGCGGGGAGCCTAATCGTCAACTACAAGAGCAATACGGCCTGGTCGGTAAACGAGTGCTGCTGTACGTTGGACGTATGGCTCGTAACAAACGCA
>NZ_JPIM01000098.1 GCF_000735195.1 Chloroflexus sp. MS-G | reverse complement strand
TCCTATACGGATGTACGGACACAGTGCTGCTGCGCCCCTTACTCCTATTCAGAAACATTATCGCCAAAATAAGAAAACCGTTATCCCATTACCACTGGCACCATGGTATAATGCGGGTGGGCCACGTCCGCCCCATATCCTTTCCCCTGATGTTATGAGGTGACGCTATGCCGATGTACGAGTATAGCTGCTTGGACTGCACCCACCAGTTCGAACAGCTACGACCGATGAACGCTGCCGATCAAAACATCGTTTGCCCCTTCTGCCAAAGCACCCACGTGCAACGTCGTTTGTCCTTATTTGCAACGCATAGCCGTGGCGAAGCAGCAACCACCAACACCACCAGCAGCTCCGCTAGTGGATGTAGTTGCAGCGCTTGCAGTTGTGGCCCAAGGAGCTAACGTATGCGCGTTATGATCCTGACCGCCGGCCTCGGTACTCGCCTCCGTCCGCATACGTTCGTGCGACCTAAGCCACTCGTGAGCGTCGCCGGCAAAGCAGTGTTAGCCCACATCATTGATTATCTGGCTCCCCTCCAAATTGACGAACTGATCTGCGTGGTCGGTTATTTAGGGAACCAGATTGAGGAATTTATGCGGGCAAATTACACCTACCCGATGCGATTCCTCGAACAGAAGGTGATGCGGGGGCAGGCCGATGCGATTGCGCTGGCCCATGATCTAACCGGGCCGCTTCTGGTCGTGTTTGGTGATGGGTTGCTCGAATTTGATATTGAACAACTCAATCAACACCCCAACTATGGCATCGTCTATTGCAAAGAGGTTGACGATCCGCGTCGTTTTGGAGTGGTAGTCGTTGAAAAAGGGCGCATCGTGCGTCTGGTCGAAAAGCCGAGCGAGCCGATCTCTAATCTGGCAGTGGCCGGTATCTACTACGTACCAGAGGCCTCCCGCCTTATGTCGGCTATCGACTACATTATGCAAAACAACATCCAAACCAAAGGCGAGTTCTATCTGGCCGATGCTCTGCAAGTGATGATTGACCGCGGTGAAGAATTGCGCGCCGAAACGGTCAGGGTGTGGTACGACTGTGGCACCATCGAGGCTCTGCTAGATACCAATCGTTATCTCCTCGACCACGGTCACCACTATGCTACCGAGTATCCAAACGCTGTCATCATTCCTCCGGTTAACATTGCCGCCACCGCCGTGATCGACCAGGCCGTTATCGGCCCCTACGTCTCGATTGCCGATGGTGCAGTTGTGCGCCAGGCTATTGTGCGCGATTCGATTATCAATGCCGGTGCTCAAATTCAGTCGGTGATTCTCAACCGTAGCCTGATCGGCGATCGCGCTACGGTTAATGGCGTCAGTCAAGAGTTGAATGTCAGCGATTTGTCTGATATTCGTTTCAGGTGAACCACTATGATAGCTTACAACTTCCATGCCGTAAGCAATGGCGCTCGCGGCGAGGCCGAGGATGGCCGCTGGGAGTTGGCCTCGTCTGGTAGCAGGCAGAAGCCAGGTATGGTCGCCGCTGACCATGCCCTCTCGCGTAGTGCCGAACAAGAAACTATTCGGCGTCTCACATCTGCCGCCGATTCCGCAACGGCCCGCCTCTTGACAGCAGTATACGTTGCGCTCAAAACCTATCCCTGTCTCGTCCTGAGCGGTCGCGCCGGCGCGGGCAAAGCGGCGCTGGTGCAGCATCTGGCCCATGCAATTGTCGGCGACGCGCCCGGTCAATTGATAAGGATTGGTTCGGCAAACTGGGCAACACGCAGTGGTCAACATGATTATTTCCGTGATCTGCATACTCGGTTCGGTGACAGCCAGTTGAGTGAGGTGCTCAGCGAGGCGCAGTCGCCACAAGGTACCGGAAAGCTGTACATTGTCTATTTCGACGGCCTGGCCCCCGATGAACTCTTTCATTATGTACACAAGCGGCTCAACCTCTTACCCTTTGCCGTTGAAAGGCTATCTGCTCTGCCGGTACCGCCAAACGTTTGGTTTGTTGCGACCGTTCACCATCCCCAGCAGTTATCAGCGCGTGATGCCCAGATACTGACCCATGCGCAGCAGATCAATATCAATGCTTATCGCCGATCACTGCCCCAATTGCCACCACCACCGGTTGGCTTGCAACGCGCCGCTCTGCAAGATACCGTCCGTGACGCGGTTGCTGCCCGTGATCGGCTGCGGATGGTATTTGGGCAACCGCAATTACCCCCGCTCAATCCTTCACCCCATATCACGAATTTTTTGCGCTGGTACAGTCTTCTGCCGGAAAACACACTTGATAACGATATGTGGCTATACCTGGCTAACAGCTTCGACCGTTATGGTCACGGCTTGTTTGCACCCGATGCCCAGCAAAATCTCCAAATCGCCTACGATCTGCGAATCGTGCAACGAGTGCTGGCTCGTCTTGATCCGGCCAGGACGGTGTTACGACCAGAACTGACCCGCGCAGTTGGATGTTGACTCGTAGGGGCGAAGCGGTGCTTCGCCCCAGCCTTGCTCCACCATCTCATCACCGTACCAGTGCGGCTAGCGTCGCGTCATAACGTGGGGCCAGATTCTGCCAGCGGTAAGGCAGCGCCAGCGCCGACCAATTGTACTGCATTAATCGCGGCAAATCCGCGATCAACCGCTCTAACGCCGCTGGTAGATCATCATCTGTAGGGTAAAGACAATCAGCGTGCCATTCCGGCGGTATCAAATCGGGATAGTTGAGTCGGGCCGGTAACAGCGGCACACATCCACAGGCAATCGCTTCGAGAATCGCAATCCCAAAGTACTCCTGGATGGCTGCCGACACCACAATATCGGCCTGCTGCAACAGATTCAGATACGCTGCCCGACTCTCGGCAAAACCCCAATGAATGGTCCAATCGGCCCAACGCTGGCGAGCGGCCACTAGATCAGGGGCCGTCGGATCAATATGCTCGCCGGTTACAATCAGGCGAAACGTCACCCCACGCGCAGCCAGATATTCCAACGCTGCCATCACAACATGTGGTTGCTTATCATATTCCCAACGCGCATTCCACAGAATGACCGGCGGTGCAGATGGGTCACGCGGACGACGCGATGGCAAGGGTGGCAGATCAAGACCAGGTGGAAGCACCAGTGACTTGGCAGCAATCTGATCTACCGTCTGTAGCTCGTGGTAATCGTGATAGCGTCGGAGCATGGCCGGCAGGGCGGTTAGCCAATCGCGCCGATGAAAATCAGAATTGAAAATAACCGCATCGGCTACTAATGCGCTGGTAAAATTGATCCAGGCAAAGGTATAATCGCGCTTGCGGCCCGGCGGTAGTGGATACGTCAGTTGATTTTCGTGAAAATAGATCGCGGCTGGAACCGATCCCAACGTGCGATCGGTCAACGCCCGAAAGACGGCCAGGTCGAGCATATCGGTCGTAACGATCACATCAGGGATTTCAGCTAACGCTGCCACCTGCCGGGCCAGCGTGATCGCCCCACCTCGCATCCGCCACCGCCATCCCCCAGCCTGATTCATTGTAATGAGTCTGACCTGATGAGCACTATGTGCGGCATAACCGCTCGCCACTGCCGCGTGTGATCCTCCATGAAACGGATCAAGCCACCATATTTTCATCGTTTTAGTACTACTATGCTCGCCGACAGGATGTGATGGTCAATGGCAACGGCCTAGTGAGGCGCATTGTGATCAACCCCCGCCCTACCACGTCAGTCATCAATCCGCATCATATACGCATTGACGCCTTCAACTCCTAATTGCGCCTCGAGGTTCAACAGATAGCGCAGTGGCTTCTGATAGGGATGATTTTCGTCAAGCATCCGTGCCGCCGCTTTATGACTCCCAAGCTGCAAGAGATGGTGATAGGCGACCCACTCCGCATGCCCTTCACGGAGAAAATCATTCCGCAACAGCGGACAATGCTCGGCCTGCCATGCGTGTGCATACTCATGGGCTGCCGTGATACGGAAAACGAGCATCGGCAACCCGTAGAGCACATAAATGACCCGCACATGATTCTGCCGTCGGTACAACCCAAGTGTATCTTGACCCGGAGCAACCAGGCCACGTAACCGGGCCATCGTTGGCGCATCAACCAGACGAAAGGCCACCCCTACCCAAAGCTGTAACCCCATCCCTGTAGCCAACAGACTCGCTGTCTGTTGAAACAGGTCTTGTGCTCGCCTCGGATCGTAGATTGCCACGGCATGGCAGGCATCACACTGCTGCCGCCCATCATGCAGCTCCCAGAAGTGATTCCCGAGCGGCGCACCACACGTACTACAGCGGGGCCGGGTAGCAATACATTGTGGGCAAAACCGCTCTGGACGATCAACCAAGACATAGTAGCTACCGACCAACGGTTTCCCACAACTGGCACAGCGCGAACCATGAGTGGTCATACCTCACCTGCACGAAAAAAGCCCCCTATCATCAGGCAGTATGAGGCGGCGGCCCATCGAGTTGCTCGGCCAGCCAATGCTGCATGAGGCTCAAACCGTTTGGATGCAGACTGTGCCCAACCGGATCCTCGTGATACCGATGACGAGGCGCGTAGCGCGTCAGTATATCACGAGTACTCCGGGCGTGCTCGACCGGAATCACCTCATCGTAGGTTCCGTGCAGTTGCAGAATAGGAAGCCGTTCGATACCGGCAGCCGGTGGCTGCGTGGTGAAGGCAGGATCAAGATACCCATTGGCCGCAATAACACCGGCCAGGCGTTCCGGAATCCGCCAGGCCAAAGCCAGGCTCAAGATCGCCCCCTGGCTGAAGCCAAACAAATAAGTACGCTGGGGATCGGTTCCGATCCGACCCGGCAATTCACTGATGAACCTAATCAATAATTCAACCGCCTTTGATCGCCCAACTGGATCGGGAATTAACCGGCCCGGAGCGCCACTCAGCTCGTACCATGCAAATCCTCCCCAGGGGAGGGCAATTGGCGCCCGCGCACTCACAATATGGACCCGGTCATCGATCATATCAGCCAGTTCAAAAAGATCACGTTCATTGCTACCGAAACCGTGCAACATGACTAAGAGTGGGGCCGGCCCACGCTCAATGAATGGTCGGCGTTCAATCGTGCGAATCGTTGTCATGGGATCACCAGTTCCTGCCCGACTTGCAGGTTGTCACCCTGTGCCGGAGTAAGATTATTAGCCTGTAGAATTGCTTCAATTGTAACCCCAAACCGTTCGGCAATGACACGCAATGTATCCCCGGCCTGCACAGTATAGCGTCGTTGTCCAGCGGCTGTTGGGGTAGCAGGAGGTTCCGGAGTCGCACTTGGTTCGGCAGTGGGTGTTGGTTCAACGGTGGGAGTTGGTTCGGCAGTGAGTGTTGGTTCAGGCGTTCTCGTCGCCGTTACCGTCAGCGTTGGTCGGGGTGTCATTGTTGGTACGACCGGCACTGTTGGCATAACCGGTAACAGCTCTTGATCGAGCGCATCGGGGACTGGCGGTACCCAGGCCGGTAACAACGTCAAATCACTGATCCGCAGGGGTGGCAATGGATTCCGACTGATTGTAAAGATAGCCGCTGCCACTCCGATCAGGATGACAGTCATCCCGATTGCGATACCGATAGCGCCAATGAAACGCTGACTCATACGCAATATCAGCGCACCGATCGGCGGCGCCAAAAAAATAAAGATCAGTAGAAACCAGAGTGTCGTTTCTGTCAACATATCATTTCATTCGCCGGCATCACGCTGAACCAGGAATCACCGCATTACGGTACCAATGCCCAGCGTGGTTCGTAATCCAACCCAACGACCAGCACAATATCTGCGCCCAAGGGTTGGGGCGGTGCATCAGCCGGTGGTGTCGCAAAAACCTGACTCGGTGGCAAACCCAGATGCGCAGCCAGCCGGGCCAGTGTTGCCGGTTTCCCGGTATAATCGATCAGCATAGTCTTCTCTCGCCGTTCGGTGTTACTGGCGGGCAGCGTCTGAAAATTTGCCTGGGCCAACGCACGACTGATTCGCCCCGCCAGACCGTTCACCGGCGTACCGTTCAAGACTTGCACTTTCGCCAGTTCGCTATCGATCTGGGGCCCGGCCCGGAATCGTTCGACCAACATTGCCAGATCGCGCCGGTTCCAGTAAATGTCTGATCCAATCTCGGCAACCACGGCCACATCACGCGGATTAATACCGAACGTTGCGATCCGGCTGCTATCAATCGCTTGGGCCAGCATCAACAGGTCCCGCAAGACAGCCGGGTCGTCAATTGGCAGCGTCGTCTTGATACTGCGCCGCACCTCTTCAAGCAACGTTGCGAGCACTCCTGCCTGATCGATCAGGCCCCGACGCTGGATCGTCGCAACCACTGCCCGCAACAACATCTGTTGCCGCTGGGCACGGTCGAAATCACTCGAACCGTGACGGGATCGTGCGTATTTCAACGCCGTCTTCCCATCGAGAATCTGTAGACCGGCAGGAATGAAGATTCGCTCATACCCATAATCATCGGTAGGAAAACTACTGTCGAGGAGTGGGGCAGGAACGTCGATCAAAACGCCGCCTATCGCATCGATTAACCGTTCAAAGCCACTAAAATCGATTTGAGCAACATAATCAACCGGCATATTCAGCAACATCGCAACGGTTTCGGCAACCAGCGCCCCACCGGCAGCAGCCGGATCAGTACCAGGCCCATACAGACTGGCTGCATGCTGATAACCATAGTTATAAGCAGCATTGATCTTCTGCTCGCCAAGACCGGGGATCACGGCCACCGTATCACGTGGGATCGAGAGTAAACTCACCCACTGTTCGGTCGGATGGATATACGCCAGAATCAATGTATCACTGCGCACACCTTCGCCGCCATCAGCACGCTGATCAACACCGAGTAGCAATACCGTAAATGGTTGCCGAAACATTGTACTGGTCGGCGTTGCCGTCCTGGTCAGCGGGCGCAGCTCATTCTGGCGTATACTGGTCAGAGTGTTCCATACCCAACCTACACCGCTGAATGCGAGCAGCAGCACACAAACGACTCCACCAATGAGAACCAGCCATCGCCAACGCTGCCGACGCCGGGCACGGAGCAGAGCAACTCGTTCCCGTGCACTGCCCTGCGGTAACGTAGGTGATCGTTGCCGTCGGTTGCCACGTTGTCGATCCATTGCCATCCGGTGCCCTAATCATCTATCACTTCCGGCTCATCAGGTGGTTCGTACAGGCTGGTTGCCACAATCGGCGCACTCATCGTCAAGCGACGCAATCCGGGAATACCGTTCGTCGGCAAAATGGCCAGCACCACAATACTTATATCATCAGATGGTTGTCCATCATCAAGCTCAAGTGCGTACTGGAGAATGCTATCAACTAGCGTCTGCGGATCACGACCCTCGTGGGCCGGCCACGCCGCTAGATAATTGGGCAATCCCAAATCCTCACCTCGTCGCTCTCCTGCTCGCAACAAGCCATCGGTAAACAAGACGATATAGGTATAGGGAGCAACCGGTATTTCACTGATATGAGGACGAATTAATGGCTGCAAGCCAATCGGACTGGAGGGCGCGTTAAAACTGCGCATTTCCTGTGGTGTAATAACGAAAAACGGTGCCGGATTATTACGGGTAACCAGAATTTTCGGCCCGGCAAAATCAACCGATAGAATATTCAGCGTTGCCGCCACCTGTCCCATTCGATAAGTATACAGATAGTCATGCACAGCCCGCGCCACTGCCCCATCGCGTGCCCCATCTTTCAGCAACGTAATCGCTCGCGTCGCTACCAGATGCGACAACGTTTTGGCACTGCGGCCACTGCCCTGCCCATCAACCAGAACAAACGAAAATCCACCACCCGGACGCTCAATCGTCTCGAGCGTATCACCGCTCTCCAGCTCACCATAACGAGGAACTTTGGCAACTGCTACGCGCATTTCCAGATCGGCCATCACATGCATCCCCTCGTCTTGCTCGTTAATCTGTAACAGCATACCACAACTTACACCATGCTATAATCACACTGTTACCGGAATAGGGCCATTCTTTAGACGATTGAGGAGGACGACGATGTCCGAAGGACGTGTATTCCACAACTTGATCGGCGGCGAATTCGTTCCCGCTCAGAGCGGAAAAACCTTTGAGCGGCGTAATCCCGCCGATACTCGCGATCTGGTAGGTGTATTTGCCGACAGCGACGAGCGCGATGTCTATGCCGCCGTTGAAGCGGCCAAAGCCGCCTTCCCCCACTGGAGCAAAGTACCGGCGCCAAAGCGTGGCGAGATTTTGCTGCGCGCTGCTGAACTGCTACAGTCCCGTAAAGAGCAGTACAGTCGCGATCTGACTCGCGAGATGGGCAAACCGCTCTTCGAGGCCGGTGGTGATATTGTCGAAGCGATCGGCATGGCCCAGTACGCCGGTAGTGAAGGGCGGCGAATGTTTGGGGTGACAACCCCTTCCGAATTGCCCAACAAGTTTCAGATGAGTATTCGGCAGCCAATCGGTGTAGTTGGCCTGATCACGCCGTGGAACTTTCCAATGGCTATTGCATCCTGGAAGATGCTGCCCGCCATCGTCTGTGGCAACACGGTTGTGATTAAACCGGGTGAAGATGCCTCGGCCAGTACGTATAATCTGGTGCAGTGCCTGATGGAAGCCGGGTTACCTCCCGGTGTGGTCAACATCGTCACTGGCTATGGGCCAAAGGCCGGTCAACCGCTGGTCGAACATCCCGATGTACCGGTCATTTCCTTCACCGGCAGCACCGAAACCGGTCGGCTGGTATACGAACTGGGTGCTCGCCGGATCAAACGGGTCAGCCTGGAAATGGGCGGCAAGAACCCATTAATTGTGATGCCCGACGCCGATCTCGACCTGGCGCTCGATGGCGTCTTGTGGGCAGCCTTTGGCACCACTGGCCAACGCTGTACTGCCACCAGCCGCCTAATTGTCCACCGCGCCGTTGCCCGCGAATTGGTCGATCGGATTGTGGCGCGTGCTCAGTCACTGCGCGTAGGCAATGGTCTCGACCCTGCTACCGAAATGGGGCCACTGGTCAATGAAAAGCAGTTGCAGCGGGTACTAAACTACATCGAAATCGGCAAACAAGAGGGTGCCACGCTGCTGTGCGGTGGTTACCGACTTACCGGCGGCGACTACGATTATGGCTACTTTATCGCGCCTACCGTCTTTACCAATGTTACGCCTCAAATGCGGATCGCTCGTGAAGAGATTTTCGGGCCTGTTCTCAGTGTGATCGAAGTCGATAGCCTTGATGAAGCGATCACCATTGCCAACGACGTTGCTTACGGCCTCAGCTCTGCAATCTACACGCGCGACATCAACGCTGCTTTCCGGGCTATGCACGCGCTTCAGGCCGGTATCGTGTACATCAACGCCCCCACTATCGGCGCCGAAATCCATCTGCCCTTCGGTGGCGTTAAAGCAACCGGTAACGGTCATCGCGAAGCCGGCCCAACCATGCTCGATGTCTTTTCCGAATGGAAGAGCGTTTATATTGATTACAGTGGGACGTTACAGCGGGCACAGATTGACAACGCTGATTAACTCAGGCTCGGGCTTACGATTCACCGGTCAGGGCGGGTTGTAAACCCGCCCGTATTGCGAGAGGAGTCAACACCTTCCCACAACAGCACACCGCAGAAGAGAAGCGAATGAAGATCGGAGAAGAGTGAGCGTTACACCGCCTCATCTCACCGCTCACTGCTCTCCACTCACTCCTCACCAGGGGACGGTAAGATGTGGGATTACCCCCTCGCCAGCGGGGATAACAGGTAGCAGATTGTCGGATAGAGACGGTCAACCGTCACCTGGAACCGATGAGCAGTGAGCAGCACTCCACACGCCCTCATGTCGGTGTCAACGGAAGGAACATTCACTGCGCAGCGCACACATCAGCACGAACATGAGCGAGCAAGCAACAGTTGATAATCATTCAGTGGTATACTGAACAGAAGCACCGGCTTTACCGGAGAACATCAGTGCGACTTTTTCCGGTAATGCTGGTGATCCTGTTGGTGGGTGTTCGATAGAGTATCGTTCGTCATCAATCACATCAAAACTGGTTATCATTCATTCCTAATGTACGTAATATCAGGATCGATTTCTACGACCTGATATATCAATCGTGTATCAATGGGGTATTACCGGCTTACCGGTACGTACCGATCTGGTTGACAAACCGATTACAAGACGGGCTGATCGCTGGGAAACAGCACTTACGGACAAGATTGTGCTCTGGCCCGATTCCTCGCGATACGATAAGCATCCTGCTGAAATCGCAAGGATTTTCAATCAAATCTTATGCAACAGGCAATTACCCATGAGCGTGCTCCTAGACCGGCCTGCCGGCAACGATGATTGAAGAAGGAGAAGCTAAACACACTATTGACCAACACGCTGTGCACACCAACGAGGTCGTCTGTGCAAGTCTTACAACATTGGCAACAATCGATTAAAACCAGTTTACGGGCTAAATTATTGCTCTTTCTAAGTCTGAGCATGCTATCAATATTGTTGATAGCGGCTTACGGTGTTTTCCGATATATTGAAACGGTTGAACAAGAGGGATGGGCTGGTCGCCAACGCGAAGCAGCTCAGTATGCAGTGCGCACAATCGATGACTTTCTGCTGCGGGTTGAAGATACGCTCAACCTGGTGGGAGCACTATCGGTTCAACAGATTCGGCAATCACCTGAATTACTCCCTGAAATTCTTAACCGCATACCCGCCTGGATCGAGATTGTCCGTGTCGATGCAACCGGTCGTGTCATCGCGTCGACCAGCCGTGATCAACCGCTTCTAACAAATCCGGCAAGCATTCTGCTCGCAAACTGGTTCCAACAGGCGCGCAAGGGAAACAATTACCTTAGCCCGCTGTTCATTACCACTAATAGTGAACCGTACATTATTCTGTCGATGCCTGCGAGTGATGGCGGAGTCGTCGCCGGTCGGTTACGGATGAATTTGTTGTGGGAAACTGTAGCGACAATCCGGTTTGGCCGTACCGGGCATGCCTATATTGTCGATGATCTTGGTACTATTATTGCCCATCCCGATCCACAAATTGTGCTGGCCAACACCACCATTGGCGAACGTCCAGAATTTCGCACCTTTCCTCCCGATGGGAACCAGCGTTTCTACATCAATCGCTTTCAGCAAGAGACTCTCGGCGTTGCACTGAATATTCCCGGTACACCCTGGCGATTACTGGCCGAAATACCTGAAGATGAAGCCACTGAACTGTCGACACGGGCCGGAATTGTTGTCACCATCAGTCTGTTCCTTTTTGGTGCGCTCATCCTGCTGAGCATAAATTATCTGCTCGATCGCTTCATCTTCCGCGTTCTAAATGAACTCCGACAAGGTGCCGAACGAGTCGGGACAGGTGACCTCACCCAACCGCTGGTCGTACCACCTGAGCATGAACTGGCTCAGGTCGCCAGTGCATTCAACACGATGATGCAACAGTTGCATGCCCGTAATCTTGAAATTACCCGCCAGACAGAAAGCCTGAAAACCGAGATTCAGCAACGTCGCCGGATCGAGCAAGAGCTGATAAGGGCACGCGATGCTGCTGAAGCAGCTTCACGAGCGAAAAGTACCTTTCTTGCCACAATGAGCCACGAGTTGCGTACTCCCTTGACCGCAATTATCGGCTACAGCCAGCTCCTAGAACAGTTAATCGGTCAGGGTATCTATGATACGGTTGCACACGATGTCGGACGTATTCGTGCTGCCGGTACGCATCTCCTTGCCCTTATTAACGATATTCTTGATATTTCCCGAATCGAAGCTGGTCGAATGACGGTCAGCATCGAATATGCCGATGTAGCAGATTTGGTGCGCTCTGCCGTAAATACGGTTCTGCCCCAAATCGAGAAGAATCGGAATCGCCTCCAGATCAATTGTCCACCAGATATTGGTATTCTAAACAGTGATGCGACCAAGGTGCGTCAGGCATTGATAAATCTGTTAAGTAATGCCGCAAAATTTACTGAAAATGGTGAGATAACCCTAACCGTTAGTCACTATTATGAGAATGCGCAGAAGTGGTTCCGCTTTACCGTTTCTGATACCGGTATTGGCATCCCTGCTGATAAACTAGATAAGCTGTTCAAAGCGTTTTCGCAGGTTGATGATACACCCACCCGAAAATACGGTGGCACCGGCCTGGGTCTGGCCTTGAGTCAGCGTTTATGTGCGCTTATCGGTGGCAGAATTACGGTCGAAAGCACTGTTGGATTCGGATCAACATTTACAATCGAAGTCCCTGCCGAACTTAATGCAATCTCTTCGACATCAGACCTGGACGCGCCCAGTCTTTCTGCAATCCCAGCACCAATCACGACTGACAGGACCGCCTCGACAGTAACGGCCAAAAATGCTGTTTTACTGATTATCGACGATGATCCAACAATGAGCGATATGTTGCGTCGACTCATACCGGCTACTGAAGCGACTATCGTTACTGCTGAGACCGGTACTGAAGGTCTGCAACTGGCTGCCGCTCTCATCCCTGAGGTGATCGTCCTCGATCTAAAATTACCCGATTTGCACGGCCTCGAAGTGTTGGCGCGGCTGCGTGAAAACCCAGAGCTATCTCATATCCCAATCGTTGTGCTAACGATTGATGACCAGGCTCAGCACGGTCTGACCCTCTCAGTCGACGAATATTTGGTCAAGCCTGTCGAGCCGAACCGATTGATCAGCATTGTTAGACGTTTCTACCAACCCAAAGCCGAAGTTTCAACACCACATATTTTGCTGGTTGAAGATGATACGGCACTCGCCGAATTGTTCGCCCAAACCCTGCGAACCGTCGGCTGGTCGGTAGAGGTCGCCTCCGATGGCGAAACCGGTCTTACTGCTGCGCTAAGCCGACCACCGGCCCTGATATTGCTTGATTATATGTTGCCCGGTATGGATGGACTACAATTGCTTGAACAGTTACGAAGCCATCCTCACGGGAAGAATATTCCGGTGATCTTGATGACGGCCCATGAGCTAACCGCTGATGAACGACAACAACTGGCAGTCAGTGTGAGCATGATTCAACGCAAAGCAGAATTAAACCTGGAGCAAATGATCGATCATTTGCGACGGCTACTGTCCCAAAACAAGTCTCTACTCATAGAACAGTAACAAGGCAGGGTAAACAATGGCAAAAATTCTTATCGTAGAAGATGATGCTAATAATCGCGATCTGATCGCACGATTAGTAGAATTGATGGGGCACGAACCAATTCTGGCAGCCGATGGCGCTCAGGGTGTCGCCCTCGCCCGTAGCGCGCAGCCTGATCTGATTGTAATGGATATGGGATTACCCGTGCTCAACGGATGGCAGGCCACCCACCGTATCAAATCGCAACCGGCCACCAGGCATATTCCGATCCTGGCATTGACTGCTTACGCCCTCACCGAAGATCGGACACGCTCACTGGATGCTGGTTGTGATGACTTTGAGACTAAACCGATTGACTTCAACCGATTCCGAGAAAAAGTTGAAGCACTCCTTCGTCAGCGCGGAAAAGAACCCACAGCTCCGTAGCTGCGTAGAAGCTCGTGATGACACTATTGAAGCGTCAAGACATCGAATGGAACCCGAAGCTGAGAACACAGAAAAGCACTAACCGGTGCAGATCATACTTGCACAGCGTTACACAATGTGGTAATATCACAACCGCAAGGGCAGGTCGCATAGTTGGTCTAGTGCGCGGCACTGGAAATGCCGTACAGCGGAAACGCTGTCGTGGGTTCGAATCCCACCCTGCCCGCCAGTTGGTCTCTTCCACCACTTGCTATCCCAACAATCGCTGAGGAACTGACAAGAGGCGTGCATAAAGATACGTTTCCTGGCATTGTGACGCGCAATTTGCTATTTTGCATCACCCTATACCCCACTGGTTAGCGCGTTCCTACCCAACTCACCCGGCTTACCGCCGCACACTCTCTTCATTACATCAATACATGCGGGTTGAAAACCTCCCACATCAGGATCAGCATCCCGATATATCCGTTACCAGACCAATAGTGTAACTGCCAGATACAAGAGAATCCCGCCAATATGCAAACTTACAATACCCCAAAAATATCTGGCATACGAAGACTTACTAATTTTATGTCGAAAAATCTGCTGCGCAAGCAGCGCACCAGGCCATCCCCCTAACAGCTCCCATGCATGCAGAGTCTGTTCGCGGATACGCCAAACTCCAAATTGTGCTCGCCGCTTATCTTCCTGGTATAACATCAGCGTCACTGCACTACACGCCAGATACCACCCAATAACCCATGATGGCATTACCATTGCGAATACTGTAAGCCCCAGCAAGATTACAAATGCGCCAACGACCAACAAGGCCAACACCGTATCAAACCGAGAAACCGATCCAGCGATCTGTGGCGCTGCCGACTGTGTTCGTACATTGACTGCCCGTAATCGCCCCTGAGCATCGAGCTGAACAGTAAATTTGACCGTTTCACCTGGCTGAGGCTGCCAGTTGCAGTCGAAGGTATCGCGAATATGAAAAAAGATGTCGCCCGGATGACTTGGTGAAGCGATAAAACCGTATCCCTCTTTTTGTTTCCAACTGGCAACTCTGCCGAAGTAACTTCGATCGTTCATAGGAACTTGCCAACGTAATCAACAACGAATATGACTTGTTTAGTATACTATATCACACATATTACCAGTTTCCTGAAGACCAACACCATTTACAAAACATCAAACCCTCCTTTCCTCAGCGACGCTGTCACGCAGGGCTTCACATAGCATGTATGGAAGCCCCACAGAGACAATAGGTTTCCCGACAATAAGACTGTTGCTGTTTCATTCTTCTAAACCCTGCAAGCGCCGCAGCTCGACTTCAAGCTGGCGCAGACGAGCTTCAAGCTCGGCTCGCGCCGCTGCTTCCCGTTGCGCCTGTTCTTCCGCTGCTCGCGCTCGCGCTTCGGCTTCCGCCCGCGCTGCTGCTTCGCGTCGAGCCTGTTCTTCTGCCTCGGCCCGCGCTGCCGCTTCCCGTCGGGCCTGTTCCGCTGCCGCACGTGCCAGCGCTTCTGCCTCCGCCCGCGCTGCCGCTTCCTGTCGCGCTCGCGCCTCAGCTTCTGCCGCCTGCTGCACCACCGTCGCGTAGTCGCCAAACGCCGTGCCGTCGTCGGCGTAGCACACCACGTGGTCGCCTTCCACCCCTAGCCACAGCCCGGCAACCTCCAGATACACCCATCCCCGCGCATCGGGCGGCTGGAGCCGGTAGGTGTCCCCCACCAGCCGGTAATCGAGTAATTGGAGCTGCCGCTCCCCCCGCCGCCCGAGGTTGTCCACAATCACGTACTGCGCTACCCCCGCCCGTGCGTAGTGCACCACCTTCCACACCACATCGTTCTCCCGCGTCTCCGGCGACGTAATTTCAATAATCAACGCCGGTCGTACCCCCTCTTCCGCCACGTCAAAGGTGCTCCAATCCCGTCGCTCACGCAGCCCCGGAATGACCATCACGTCCGGCCCGTGCGGCCGCAGGTCGGGCACGTCCCACGCTACCCGCACATCACTCAGCACGATGGCCTGCCCGTGCGCTTCGAGCCGGGCACGCAGCACCGCCGTGAGGTACATCCGGTCGGTTTCGTGGCGGTCACTGTGCACGATGAAGTCTCCCACTTCGGGGTGCAACACGTCCTCGAGGGTGAGCGGCACTGGTTCGAGGTGGTCGGGGTCGTCGGGGGTCGGGCGACGGACGTAGCGCCAGCCGTAGCGGAAGGGGTCTTCTTCGGGGAGCGGTGCAGGTGCAGTAGCAGTAGGATGGGTCATCGCAGTTCCTCCTTGCTGTGGTAGGTGGGTCTGCCGGTATTGTAGCACAGCGCTGGGCAGGATGCAGGGGCAACGGCGGCAGCGCAACGGGCAGCGGGTGGTGTTTTCCATTCATCGTGTCTTCCTAGGGCTCAAAATGGTGCTCAATAAAGAAAGCGTTTGAGCGGCCAAAAAGTTACACGAAAAACACGGTAATGCTGAACCTACCCGAAACGGTCGGTTACAGGACGAGTCTCACCCGCTCACCTCACAACGCGACGGCGCACGAGAACAAGAGAGTTCTGAGCGCCTATCCGAATAATCCCCTATGACATCACGACGGATGAACCTCGGCGATGGAGGCAACGCGATTGATGAGCTGCACGAGGCAGGGCGAGATGCCGCCTCGCCCCTACAGGTATCCACGACGATGGTCACGGCGCACCTATTCAACCTCTCCTGTTGTAGCAGCCGCTCGGTCGGGGCGCAGCAACGCTGCGCCGGTACATCCATCGACGGCTTTCATCCGTTCCACCGTGAGACGGTGATTGGGATCGGCACGTAGAGCCTGATCAAAAACCCAGATGTCTCGTTGGGTACGTCCTGTACCCGCGCAACCATTGCGTGCGGGCAGCCCTCACTCCCGG
>NZ_JPIM01000097.1 GCF_000735195.1 Chloroflexus sp. MS-G | reverse complement strand
CCCTCACCTTCCCCCCTGCCCTCTTCCTATCCCATCAGGGGCGAGAAAGGGGGGAGGGCGGGAGGTGTGCTACGAGGAAGGGGAGATGAACCGAGCAGGGGCGATCCTGCGGCTGGCAACGCTACCGCGTTCACGACCCTCCCCTCTCCCGCAGTGCGGGAGAGGGGCCGGGGGTGAGGGCTACCCACGCTGCGGGAGAGGAAGGGGGGAGGGCGCGTGGTGGCGCGAAAGCACGTTGGCACTCCCTCACGCAATGGTTGCACGGTTACGGTACGTGCCCACTGAGAAAGTTGGGTTTCTAATCAGGTTCTCACTTCACTATTGCCAACGGCGGAAAGCCCTGCGCGCAGAGGAGTATCAGAAGGGTCATTTAGGACTTGAGTTGTGGTATATTGCAAGTAGTTTACGAAGGTATTCGTCAGGAGCATATCAATGGTTAAACGAATTCCACCCGGCCCTGGTCAGGAATCGGTCTGGGATTATCCGCGCCCACCGCGACTAGAGCCGACATCACGGCGTATCAGGGTACTATTTGCCGGTATCACTCTGGTTGACAGTCGGCGTGCAATCCGGGTTTTGGAAACTAGTCATCCACCGGTCTATTACGTGCCAACAGATGATATTCGCATGGAGTTTTTACGTCCGAATCTGGCGCGTTCATTTTGTGAGTTTAAGGGAATAGCGTCTTATTACGATGTTGTAGTAGGCGAGCGCATTGCGCCGCAAGCCGCGTGGTCGTACCTTAATCCCACACCGACGTTCGAGGCGATTCGGGGACATCTCGCCTTTTACGCCGCGCCAATGGATGCCTGTTATGTCGATGATGAGCTGGTGACGCCTCAACCAGGTGGCTTCTATGGCGGTTGGATTACCAGTGATATTGTTGGTCCGTTTAAGGGCGAGCCTGGAACGTGGGGATGGTAGTTCGGGGTTGACCGTCCTGCATACAATGCGACGGAGTTACCCTGGGATGCAGGGTAGGAATGTGACCGGCACTAACGTTGCGAGCCGTTCGCTGTTGAACCAACCGTATTGGTAATGAAAGGAAAGTAGATGAGTTTATCAGAAGAGCAGCAACACGTTTTACAGGTAGCCCGCGCAGAGGTGCTGTCCGGGCGAATGAGCCGCCGTGCATTCTTACGCTTGGGACTGGCACTTGGGTTGTCGGCAGGAGCTACTGCACTGGTCGCATGTGGTGGCACGTCAACACCAGCGCCGACGGCCACTGCACCAATAGCTGCCGGTAGTGGACCAACCGGTCGGCTACGGGTTGCTAGCGAGATTCCTGTTCAGCTTGATCCGGCTTTTGCCTCATCCGATGCCGAAATCTTGATTCTTAACCACGTATACGATTATCTGGTTGATATCGATGCGACTAATGCCGTCGTTCCTCGACTGGCTCGTGAATGGACGATTAGCGAAGATGGTTTACGTTATCGGCTGGTGTTAGCGCCGGGAGTGACCTTTCACGATGGCAGTCCGTTGACCGCGGCTGATGTGGTCTGGACGTTCAATCGGTTGCGAGATCCGGCGTTGCAATTACCAACTGCCGATCTCTACGCCAACATTGCCGATATTGCTGCCGATGGGGATAATGCGGTTGTTTTTACTCTTGCCGAAGCAAACCCCTTTTTCCTCTATGATCTGTCTGATAACCACGCATTGGTACTGCGCGCCGAGAGTGAGAACCCGGCAACAGCATTCAACGGAACAGGCCCGTTCCGCGTTGTCGAGTATCGTACCGAAAACCGCATTGAACTTGCAGCTAATACGACCTATTTTCAGGCCGGGAAGCCGGCAGTTGCCAATCTTGAGATTATTTTCTTCGCCGATCAGGCGGCAGCCGTTGATGCGCTGCGCGGTGGTCAAGTCGATCTGGTGTTACGTATGCCAACGCCGCTCTTCCAGACCTTGCAACAAGAGAGCGGTATTGTGACCGTGCAAACGCCAACCAACGGCTTCGATCTGGTACGATTGCGTGCTGACCGTGAGCCTGGTAATAAGCCAGAGGTCATTCGGGCGCTGAAACTGGCAACCGACCGCGAAGCAATTTTTCGCCAGGTAAAGGCCGGTTTAGGCGCGATTGGTCGTGATAGTCCAATTGGGCCGCTGTTTAGCGCATACTATTCGGAAGAAACCCCTCTTCCCCCACGCGATCCGGCAGCAGCTCGCGAATTGCTTGCCCGTGCCGGTTACGCTAATGGCTTACAGCTTGATCTGCATGTGCCCGATTCGGGTGATCGCCCCGATCTGGCTGTGGTGCTGAAAGAGCAGTGGGCTGAAGCCGGGATCAATGTCAATGTGATTGTCGAGCCAGAAAGTGTCTATTACGGTGATAACGGCTGGTTAGAGGTTGATCTGGGGATTACCGGTTGGGGTTCACGACCGGTACCGCAGTTTTACCTCGATGTGATGCTGGTGAGTGGTGCGATATGGAATGAGAGCCGCTTCAGCGATCCAGAGTTTGATGCGTTGGCTGCAACGGCTCGAACCACTCTCGATGAGGCTGAGCGCGTGCGTGCCTACCGTGAAATTCAACGGATTCTGATCGAACGCGGCCCGATCATTATTCCCTATTTCTTTGCTCAGCTTAGTGCTCATCGGGCCGGATTGCGCGGCTATGTCGCCAAGGCGTTTCCCGGACGTACCGATCTTGCTACGATTGCAGTGTAGGGTTAGTAGTATAGTGAGTGATGTTTCGGATAAACTCATCACAGAGAACACAGAGGGTACGGAGATGAAACAACTCTCTGTGTAAATGGGTAGTTCGGTGATATTGGCATGAAGTTAAGCCGATTTGTGCGGGCTTTTTTCGCCGATCTGGCAACAGCGACCGGTACGACTATTGTCATCTTGTTCCTCGGATTGGCCTTGTTTGGGCCATTGATTGCACCGTACAGTCCGACGAGGCAAAATGCCGATGCCATTCGGTTGCCACCCTCAACAACGCATGTGCTCGGTACCGACCGGCTTGGTCGCGATTTGTTCAGTCGGATTATTTACGGTGCTCGTGATATTTTGTTGCTCGCCGGTGGTGGGACAATACTGGCAGTGTTGTCAGGTACGCTCATTGGTGTGAGCGTGACCTATCTGGGTGGCTGGCTTGAAGAGCTTGTGTTTCGGATTTTTGATGGCTTGCTCGCTCTTCCGGCACTGTTACTTGCCTTGCTCCTACTAGGCACTGTCGGCCCTTCACGTAGCGGGGTGCTTTTGGTGATTGTGGTTGTTTATACCCCCATCGTTGCCCGCGTGGTGCGCAGTGTCGTGTTGAGTCTCAAGCCGCGAGGTTTTATCGAAGCCGCCCGTATGCGCGGTGAGCGCCTTGGGTATATCCTCTGGCGTGAGCTATTGCCACTGGTAGCGCCAACACTGGCAGTTGAGGCGGCGCTTCGCTTTTCATACGCGATCTTCCTGGTTGCTTCGCTTGGCTTTCTTGGTGTTGGTGTACAACCGCCAAGCCCAGATTGGGGGTTGATGGTGCTTGAAGCGCGCAATGAGTTTGCCCTTGCTCCATGGTCACTCTACGCACCAGCAGCCGCCATTGCGTTGCTAGTGATTGGCGTCAATTTAATGGCCGAGGGTGTGCGGCGGGCAATCCGCGAAGATGTTACAAGGTAGCAATGACAATACCGGTATTAACAGTAAACAATCTAACCGTAGCTTACCGTGTTGGGCAGCAGGAACTGGCGGTTGTGCGCGAAGTGAGTCTGGCGGTTCATGAAGGTGAAATTCTAGGAATCGTCGGTGAAAGTGGCAGCGGGAAGAGCACGCTGGGTCTGGCAATCTTGCAGGCCCTGCCATCTACAGGACGGATCTGCGCAGGGCAGGTGTTCCTCGATGGGGTTGAACTAACCGGCTTATCAGGAAGCGCACGACGTGCGCTATGGGCCAATTCATTACGTCTGGTACCCCAAAATCCACTGGCAGCCCTGAATCCAACGATGCGAATCGGTGAGCAACTGATTGAAGCTATCGGTGGTGATCGCACGACAGCAACAGCACAGGCGATAAACGTACTGAAGCGTGTTCATATTCCTGATCCCGCACGTGTCATGCGCAGCTATCCGCACGAGTTGAGTGGCGGTATGCAGCAACGGGTCATGATCGCGATGGCCCTGCACGGCACGCCACGCCTCCTCGTACTCGACGAGCCAACAACCAGTCTTGATGTGACGACAGAGGCAGCAGTAATCGATCTGTTAGCCGAATTGATCGCCGAGAAGCAGCCAGCCACGATCTTCATTTCGCACAATCTCGGCCTGGTTGCCCGTCTTGCCACTCGTACTGCGGTGATGTATGCCGGAGAACTGGTAGAAGTTGCGCCAACCGCACCGCTGTTTGATCGGCCACGCCATCCATACACGCAGGGATTGTTGCAGAGCCTGCCACGACCAGGTTTGCGCTACGATCACCACCCACTGCATCCGATAAATGGTACCATTCCAGCTCCTGGAGCTTTACCAGCCGGTTGTGTCTTCGCACCACGCTGTTCACTCGCAGATGAGCGTTGTCGGCGCGAGCGACCATCGCTGATCGCTATAACTGAACATCACCTTACCCGCTGTCACTACTGGCAACAGGTAACTCAGGGTGTCCCGTTACCATCAGTCGCAGCGTCATCGATGTCGTCAAACGGCAACGGTCAGGTGTTGCTTACAACTCATCATCTGACTAAAACAATCGCCCGGCGGCAATCGTTGTTCGATAAACTCCGTGGTCAACCAGCTCCGGTAGTGAAGGCACTAGCCGGCGTTGACCTAACTGTGCACCGCAACCGCATTTTGGGCGTCGTCGGTGAGAGTGGTAGTGGTAAAACAACTCTAGCCCGCTGTCTAATCGGCCTGAGCGAACCTTCCAGCGGTACGATCAAGCTGCTCGACATACCACTGGCACCCAGTATTCAACGGCGCAGTCGCGAAGAACTGCGTCGTTTACAGATGGTCTTGCAGAATCCACAAGAAGCGCTAAATCCGGCGCTGACCGTCGGTGAAGCCTTGCTGCGCCCTCTGATTCGATTGGGCAGAATGAATCGCCGCGAAGCTCGTCAACGAATACCCGAACTATTACGACTGGTAAAGCTTCCACCAGACTACATAGATCGCCGACCAGCGCAACTGAGCGGCGGTGAGAAGCAACGGGTTGCGATTGCGCGAGCGCTGGCCACCATGCCCGATCTGCTTCTCCTCGACGAGGCTGTCTCGGCGCTTGACGTCTCGGTGCAGGCTGCCGTGCTTAATCTACTGGCAGAAGTGAAGGAACGAACTGGGGTTTCCTATCTCTTTATTACCCATGATCTGGCGGTAGTGAGCTATCTGGCCGATGAGGTTGTGGTAATGTACCGCGGCCAAATCGTCGAATCAGGGCCAGTGCAGGCTGTACTGGCTCCACCACTGCACCCTTACACAGAGGCATTGTTGACGGCTACCAGCAGTCGGGGTGTACGCCTACGTGAAGTAGAAGAACCAGACTCACTATCCGAAAGCGGTTGTCCATTTTACAGACGTTGCCCACGGACACCCGGTGACATCTGCGCCACCACACCACCACCCTGGCGTGATGCGGGAAATGGTCATCGGATTCGCTGTTATATTCCACTGGAAGAACTGCAAATAATCCAGCGTTCAGTGCTGATTGAATTATGATCCAATATTTATTACGTCGCCTGATCTTACTCGGTGGTACCATTCTGATCAGCTCGCTAATCATCTTTCTGATTTGCCGTCTGTTACCCGGCGATGTCGCCCGTGTTCTGCTTGGCCGCGAAGCAGGTGAAGCAGCGCTGGCTGCCTTGCGTGCCGAACTGGGTCTTGATCGGCCCTTACCGATACAATACCTCGACTGGCTGATTGGATTTGTCAGTGGCGATTGGGGAATGGCCTACAGTACCCGCCAACCGATCCGGCCCATGGTGCTAGAGCGCCTGGCCAATTCACTGCTTTTAGCTGGGGCAACGTTAACACTATCACTACCATTGGGAATTGCTTTAGGCGTATGGGCAGGTTGGCGAGCGGGTAAACTCGACGACACCCTGATCAGTGTCTCAACCCTGGCCGTGACCGGGTTGCCGGAATTTGTGACCGGCTTATTGCTGATCGATCTTTTCGCCTTCCGCCTGCGCTGGCTGCCGGCCAATTCCTCCATCCGCCCAGACACACCATTTTTCGAGATTCTTCCCCAATTACTGCTACCGGCAATCACGGCAACCCTCGTCTTACTGGCGTACATCGCCCGTCTGACCCGTGCCGGAGTAATCAGTGAACTAGAGCAAGAATACACGCGCACGGCACTGTTAAAGGGATTATCTCCGCTGACTATGCTACGCCGCCATGTCTTGCGTAACGCCCTATTACCGACCATCACCGTAGTGGCGATCAGTCTCGGCTGGCTGATCAGTGGCTTGATTGTAGTTGAAAACGTGTACAACTATCCGGGAATTGGGCGTCTGTTAACCTTTGCCATTGATCGACGTGATCTCCTCTTGTTACAGGCAGTAGCAATGGTGACGGTCGTCATTTTTGCGGTTGCCAATCTGCTGGCCGATCTGATGTACGCTCTGCTCGATCCACGAATCCGTCTGGGGAGCGAGGAGCGATAGACGCATCACGTCATCTTTTCCAGCGTGATCACTCAGAATCACCGTCGGAGTGCAGTCCCTGGGTGCGCGGGCCTCTGGCCCGCATAGTACGATATATAGCCGGAGACCATTGTTTAGCGCACCAGCACACCATTACCCCCTCTTCCCCACTTACGGCCCCATCCCTGTCATCGGAGGTTGAACCCTCTCCTCGCACACCTCTACCGGTTGGGAAAACCGCTGAAAAGCCCTGAGCCAACAGAACACGCACCTTCACCAGTCTTGTAAACAGCATCCCGGCGGAGCTGCACGCAGAAATTGCACCAATTTTCAATAAAATGCGTATCTTTTTGTGATCTCAAACGCTATCTTTAATAGGACACAACATCTGTGAGTCGCTGCTTGTGGGAAAGGGCAGCGTACCCACTCCACAGGTGAGGGATGCAGACAAGAACGACACCGTTCACCTATGAAGCGTACCTGGAGAAACTATGCTCGCCAAAGTGCTAAGCTGTGCTGTCATCGGTCTTGATGGCGTATTGGTCGCAGTTGAAGTTGACGTATCCGGCGGCTTACCCGCCTTCAGTGTTGTCGGTCTGGGTGATGCCGCCGTTCATGAAAGTCGTGATCGGGTGCGTTCGGCTATACGTAACAGTGGTATGACCTTTCCGATGCGTCGGATTACCGCTAATCTGGCGCCAGCCGATCTGCGTAAAGTCGGCCCTGCCTACGATCTCCCAATTGCGCTCGGCTTACTGCTAGCTACCGAGCAACTTGCAGCCGATGTGAGTAATGCCGTCTTCATCGGTGAATTGGGGTTAGACGGGACACTGCGCCATACGGATGGCATCCTGCCAATGGCGGCGGTTGCTCGGGCGAACGGCATTTCGACCATCTATCTACCGGCAGAAGATGCAGCAGAAGCTGCTCTGGTAGAAGGCTTGCGCATCATACCAGTACGCTCGTTACGTGAGCTAATCACCCATCTGAGCGGCGAACGGCCACTACAGCCGTACCGAGGTACAACCGGCTTCACGCCAACAGTTCCGACGGGCACCGTTGACTTTGCCGACGTTCGTGGACAAGAACACGTCAAGCGTGCGTTAGAGATAGCAGCAGCCGGCGGACACAACATCTTGATGAGTGGGCCGCCAGGTTCTGGCAAAACCATGCTCGCCAGAGCACTTCACTCAATCCTACCGCCGCTCAGTTTCGCTGAAGCGCTGGAAGTGACCAAAATCTACAGCGTTGCCGGTCAACTCCCACGCGACACACCGCTCATTCGGGAACGCCCCTTTTGCGCACCGCACCACACCGTCTCGACGGCTGGACTCGTCGGTGGTGGCAGTCGCGTGCGACCGGGAATGATCTCGCTGGCCCATCGCGGCATCCTGTTCCTCGACGAGCTCCCGGAGTTTGGGAATCGGCTCGAAGTCTTGCGGCAACCGCTCGAAGATCGGGTTGTAACCCTCAGCCGGGCGCACGGCAGCATCACCTATCCGGCGGCCTTTATGCTGGTTGCAGCACAAAACCCCTGCCCCTGCGGCTGGTACGGTGATCCTGAACGCACCTGCACCTGTTCACCGACACTGGTCAGTCGTTACCAGCGTCGGGTCAGCGGCCCTCTGCTTGATCGGATCGACATTCATGTTGAGGCGCCGCGGGTCAAGTACGACAAACTCAGCAGTCTGGCTACTGGTGAACCATCAGCGACCGTTCGCGAACGGGTCATCGCTGCCCGCCACCGTCAGACCGAGCGCCTACGTGGTCATCCGCGTTGTCAAAGCAACGCCGATCTCGGCCCGGTCGAGATTCGGGCATTCTGTGCACTAGACAGTGCCGGTCAATCACTCCTCAAATCGGCAGTGCAGCGACTCAACCTCTCAGCACGCAGCTATCATCGCATCCTCCGCCTGGCCCGCACCATTGCCGATCTAGCCGGTGTCGAACAGATTGCCGCAGTCCATATTGCTGAGGCAATTCAGTATCGACCGCGGCAGGTCGAGTAGGGAGGCGTAATTCAGTTGGATGCAAGAACAACAAGTTGACTACTGTACTACTCTTCAACAATGGCACTGGCAAACAGAATTCCAATGAGGGGCCAGTCTTCATAACCGGGACCACGCAGAAACTGATTGCGATCAAACGAAGTACCGGTTAAATCACCAAGCATAATTGCTACTCTGTCACCGACAAATGTATCAACCAACGGTGCGTTAAAGGTTCCGTCTGCGCCGATAGTCGTCGTAGCAATGTCAATTGCACCGCGGGTAATGTTCACAATCCGGATTGGTACTCCAGCAGGACCGCTACCGGTAATTCGACCACTCGACAACCGAACAGGCTGGTCAATAGTGAATCTTGGACCTTCAGGAAGATCGCGGTATGATGGTAGCGGGTATGGATCATTTGAATTAGCAGTGGGTGGAGGTGGTAACGGATAAGCGCCTGGATAGGCCAGCACTGTTGGAATAGACATAGCAGTGGGGGTACTCACTGCATCGGGATTCGATGATGTACAGGCAGTTAAGATCATCACGACCATAATCAATAGGGACCGCCAAAGCAAGTACGTATAGCGCACGGATTTCAAAGCTACCTCCATGGTTATAAGGTTACAAAGCAATAGAAATTTCTCGTAAATTATAGTAACCAAGCGATAAGAAAACATCTCATCGCTTGGTTAGTCTTGATGATAATACCGATTAGCTGTCTTTTACCTATGTGTTCGGTAAATTAAACGCTTCATAATTCTTTGTATTCAAATTAGGTTGTACGGTACCAAACTGTGCAGTTTCCTGGGCAATACCCACGATCTTTCCTCCTGACGGAACAGTAACAGTGACTGCACAATTCTGATTGAAAGGAACATCGTCCATAAGCGGTGCGCCACGAAAACCACTAAAGTTGAAGCTAGAGCCAGGTGCAATAGAACCGGTAGTAACAGTTACTGGTGAGCTGGTACCACACTTGAAAGTAGCTGTCATCGTAACATTATTCGCCCCGACATTCTGCACGACCAGTGCTGAAGTGACACCCGCTACATTGCGTTTGAACAATGGTGCTGCCAGCCGGTTGGTAGCTGAGTCCTCACCAAAGCAGGTATAGGCCGTTGCTCGCACGGGGGTACCACTAAAGTTTGACTCGTTAACCACTCCAACGAGACTATTAGTTGAACCTTCCACAACAGCAGCCGCCAGAGTACCCGGTGGCATGCCACCTATATTTGAATTAAAGCGTGAGAAAACAACCGAACCATTAGCCGGAATAGTAACTCCACTTTCGGTATAAGTAGACCCCACATTCACATTCACCCCCGGCATCACCTGATATACCGTGTAGGTCACATTCACAGTGACAGTTACGTTGGAGGTATTTGCAATTGTCATCCCAGTGGTCCGACCAACAAACTCATTTTTAATCACAGGGCAATAAATCTTATTGTCTGCTTCTGTATTAGCAAACATTGAAGCTGCCAATACTAGTTGTGCAGGCGGCTGAGCGGTCTGAAACTCAATGTACGCACCTACAATGCTGCCGGACGAAGAGGTGATGGACAACGAACCGAAGCACGGTGAAGTGTTAGCATTGCTACCACAGCTTCCACTAGCCATCGGTGGTGTAAAATCGTTTGGAACCAGGAACACTGAACGGTTAGCCTGAATAGTTAGTGTTTTCGTATGAATACTGCCATTGTTTGCACGAATTGTTGCAGTGATTTTTGCGTCGCTACCGGCAGCTTGAATAGAGAACACCGTCGTGCGGTTAAAGAAGTTATTCTTGACCACAGGATAGAATAATGATGTCCCAGCTTGTGAAGCACCACGGAAAAACTCTGCTGCATTGCCACCACTGACACCTAGACCGGGAAATGCACTGAGCTGATTATTCTGAATTGAGCCAATGGCAACTACAGGTTGATCTGAGGAAATAACCGCTGATCCACTTCCCGACGCAAGTGGAGGAGATACATCGACCGTCCCGGAAGCGTTATTACCACCAGCGACAAATACCTTAGATGCACCGACATCGAGAGTAAAACTTGCAGTGGAAGCACTAGAGGTACTTTGTTGAGGATAGACTGCCAAATTGACATTGGCTGTTGCACTACCGACATTTTGAATAGTGGCTGTCGAATACCAGCCCGTTCCTGGTAGAGGCTGCGCGTGGACAACTGAAGACACACTTAGAACGATAGCCATTGAGAGAAGACAGAGAAGTAAACTTCGCCGCATACAGAAACCTCCCTTAATTCAGATGACGATCCTATGTCACGACAATACGATAACCCCTGCACAACAACAATAACTCGAAAGTATTAGTTGCCTCACACAAATTGGTACTCCTATTCAAGGTACCCAAGATTCCGCAGTCGATCAAGCACCTCTTGTTCTTCCTCGGCACTCGCCCAATCAACATTGTTTAGAGGTCGGCGTAAATCTCCGGTAGCTGTAGTACTTACATCAGTGGACTGTTGATGAGACTGCTCAGCAAATGTCTTAGATAGAAACTCGGTTAGAATCCGCCCATCCTGTTCAGGTGACGTTGGTATTCCTAGAAGACACATAATGGTTGGAGCAACATCGACGATCCGTACTTCGGGCAGCCTACCATGATTTGAAACAGTTGGACCACACATTGCTAGTAATCCAAGTGGACGATGGATTCCAGTAAAGTTTGATCCCGGTGAAGCAAAGATCTGCTGACCAGCCATCTCACGCCACGATTGAGCAACATAACTCATTCCGCGCATAATGACATTGAGATCTGGCCCATAATCTGCATACGGGCCATGGTATAAATCCTTACCTCGATAGACAGCGTCAACCACCGGTTGACCGTTGTCAGTCAACTGGAAAAGGGCCGTAGTGATCTCATCGAGCAGAGACTCATATTCCACACCAGGTGCAACAATTCCCTGCGGTTCGCGACCACGAAGGTTGATATAGATTTGACCAATATTACCGAAACTATATGCTTTTGTCTTTGACCAATCTACTGAATCGGCCAGCAAATTAATAGTAGAAGGGGCCAGACGACGCTGCCAGGTGATAGGTATACGTTGACGCAGCCATATCCAGAATGCACTATTCAGGCGTGGGGAAAGACGTTCACGGGTAATGCCAAGAGTGATAGCCAGTTGTCGTAACCAATGCTCGCTAGATCGGGGAATACGACGTTTCAGCCATCCCTGTTGTTCTAGCCAGACATTCAAAAAAACTTCCCGGTGAAGTGGTCCTCCACCATGATCTGAAACCAACACAATTGTCGTTTCTGGACCAGCCATGCGCATAAGCCGTCCGATCTCTTCATCGAGCAAGCGATGTACTTTCAAGATAGCAGGTCCAAACCTCGCAGCTTGTTCAGGATCATGAAGCGGATGGGTCGGATCCATGTGATGCCAGAAAAATGTCTCTACCTCGTCAACTGCCCGGTATACGATCATGCCCAATTCCCAAGGTGTACGTTCCATAAGCCGAAGCATTGCATCAGTCTGGCTTCGTGTCACACGGGCAAGTTCAATCAACCACTGTTGTTCACGACCAGGGGCAAATTCTGTTTCTGGCTCGATCTGATAGCCCCATTCCAGCAGTTCATCTCGTAGATGACGGGGATGGGTAAACTGACCACTCACTGGTGCACCAAGACCTGAAACCATGATTCCATTAACAGGAATGGGTGGATACGTCATGGGCACGTTAAGAGCCAGAACAAACTTACCATACTCACTGGCATAATCAAATATGGTCTTATACGTGGTCTGATCGCGGCGAGTACTGACAATATGATAACTACCTGGTGCAAGGCGCACAAAGTCGAAGATACCATGTTTGCCTGGATTCAAACCACTGATCAGCGACGTCCAGGCAGGTGGTGACATAACAGGAATTGTTGAACGCAATGGCGCAAAACTACCCCGATTCAGTACATTGCCAATATGTTTTAGCCATCCTGCATCAACCCAAGGCTTAATGAGATCGAGATCAGCAGCATCAAGGCCGATAATTAAGACACGGCTCATATTTCACCTCTTATTGCACGGTGGTCGCGAATACGCAGAAAGTGCCAGAATGCCTGCAGCTCTTCTTTTTGAAATCCACCCAAAAGACACAAAGAAAAGATATAAACGAACGTTCCAATAATTACTTCAATTACCCATGAGAAATGCAACCAATCATTAAGTAAGAAAAAGATGATCGTAATAATAGTTGTACCGACGGCAGGCCACACCATTGACCCGATTGGGAAAGAGTAAATCTCCCAACGCACAATCCAGAAACACCACCAGAAGACCAGTGCAGCCGAACAGACCTTCGCTATAGCAGCACCTATAACACTGAACGTTGGTTGGAGGGCAAGATTCAACCCCACATTCAGTAGTACACCAGCCAACTGTGGAAGAACTGCACGGTGTTGAATGCCGGCTGTGAGCATCAATCGTCCGTTGGGAACAAGGAGCATTGTCCAAAGAAACGACCAAATCAAAACTTGCAAGATTGGTATTGAAAGGACAAATGACTGGCGATACATCATTGAAACGATTTCTGGCGCGATGAAAGTAATAAGTAAACAACAAAATAATGCCCCATACAGAGCTATACGCATAAAAATCATATATAAACGCAAAGATTTTTCTCGATCCATGTAAAATGTAGCAGAAAAAATAGACAAAATAATTTGACGCAAAGTATTAGGTATGATCAGTAGTGCATTAAGTATTGTAGCCGCAGCACTATATGAACCGACTAAGATAATATCATTTGAACCACCTCCAGAAAGCAATAAACTATCAAAATTACCCTCTAGCGCAGCCATTAATGCCATTAGAAAGAGCGGTGTTTCTGCGCGAACATAGTGTTTCCACAACCGTTTTTGTAAAGAAATAGATGGCCAAAAAAAATGTTTTCCAACTAGCAAGAATGCAATAAGCATTCCCATCCAACTCGTTACAACAACGACCACCGCAACAGTCGCACTATTGCCGCCGAGTACAATAAGTGCTGCTCCCAAGCAAACCCGTGCTAGACCGGTCAACGCGTTGAGCCCAACAATATAATGAACGCGATTGGCGGCAATGAAAAAAGACTGAAACAGATTGGTGAAACTTTCAGGAATTATAATTGAGCCAAGTAAACCAATGACCAGCACGGTATATTGATCATAGGCACTATACTTAACCAACCATAAGAACAACCCACCATAAATAATGATAGCCGTGAGAGCACGAGCTAGCAGAAAATTGCCTAATGTTATCCGGCTACTGGCAAGATCATGTGAAGCCTCGCAGTTGAGTAATTGTTCGAGACCGCCCAAACAAAAAGCTGTTAATAATCCTGTATATACGAAACTGATACTGAACGTACTTGCTTCAACTGGAGTTGTCTGCCATGTTAGTAGTATGAAAAAGATAGTATTTGACATCCGGGACAACAGTTCGGCAATGACAGCTAGAGCCGTGCCCTGTAATGCACGCCATAACCAGTATTTCATATGCTGGAATGACTTTCTGATAGGCTTATGACAGGTGACGGAGGTGGAGTCCAAGTTATTGGTGCTGCAATCACATTACCATATCCACGATGGGCAAGGTGCGTTTGATGAATATAAATTGCCGATTCATACGGATTTGATACGGGTTCGATACAGTTCCGCAATGAGTGATACCGCCAAAATCGATAACCAAACTGACTGAGCAACTCCCAGATCGCTTCCTGACGGCCAAATTTACGATTCAACTCACACAAAATCAACGGTTGGCGTGGTTGTTGAAATAGAGTAATTGCATGTCGTAACACAATATCTTCAGCACCTTCTACATCGATTACAATAAGATCAACCGAATCAATGGAATGCTGCTTCAACCACGTATCTAGCCGCGCCGCTGGCACATACTCATACGGTTGTAAGGGTTGCTGCGCCAATAGTGACGCCTGCATAGTTGAGGATTCCAGAAATAGTTTTGTCTCCCCATCAATATCACCGAAAGCTAGACGATAGGCAGTGACATTTTCTGGTATAAGACCTCGTAATTGATTCCAAGCGATATTTAGTCGTAGGTGTTGATATGTCTCTAGCATTGGCTCAAAAGAATACACATGTCCTTTCGGCAAAAGCTGCGCCAACGCTAGTGTATACACTCCAATATGTGCACCAATATTCAATGCGATCATATCAGGTTGAACCAAAGCTGGCAGTAGAAAAAATTCAGCTTCATACAATGGTGTATGATACACGAAAAGCGGATATTCATGACGCAACGACGTTACAAGAATCTCGATCTCTGGCCTATAAGGTAGGTGAATAATTGTTGGTTGGTCTAGTGTTTTGGTAAAACGCCGCCAGTGCCATCTAATCGTGCGGCTGAAGAGATTACGCCATGGCATATATCCGGATGGATAGACATGACTTCTAACCCAGCACCACTCGTATATATGCCGAGTGATCGGGAAATACTTCCACATTGTCATGGTCGCATCCCATTTGCCATTCCATCATACCATGCCAGACGACTCCAGAGGATGCCGGGCAATATATGTGGGCAGGCTCGCAACTCAGGATATTGGAACCATCGTTCCATACAATCAATCACTGCTAAGAGTGGAGCAATTGTGCGTAAAAAACCTGGCCGACCACCAGCCAGATCGGTGCGTCTATATCGACCTGTTAATTCAGGATATTTTGGATAGATGCTAGCATAACTCCTTCCGAACGAAGACAGATGGCGCCAAACGTCACCAATGGTAAGACGATGATGGCGATGTTCAATCGCCGCACTTGGCTCGAAGAATAGTCGATAACCGCGTTGTCTGAGACGAAATGAAAGATCGGCATCCTCCCCTGAAGCACCGAAAAAACGCTCATCAAATCCACCTAGATCGAGGAAGAGAATACGACGGACACTTAAGTTTAAACTGGGCAAGTATGGTCGCTCACCACGCGGCTGGCTGGTTAAAAATGGAGCGAAGACAGCCAGATTATCACAAAGATGCCAGTAATGACGATCATGAATAGCGACTCCCCCACCAACTACTACCTCACCCTGAAGGTGAGCCTGCACATGTTGGTGCAGACATTGAGGATAAGCGAGACAGTCAGCATCAATGAAGTAGACAATATCGCCGTATGCAGCATTTGCCCCCCAGTTTCGCGCAACTGCTGCACTTACCGATTTAGGAGTTTCAATAAAACGTACTAATGGATAGTTCCTGATACGCTGTTGATCATCGCGTCCCACTACAATGATTTCGCAAGGAGGTGTTTGTTGCTGATGCAATGATTGTAGGACTACATCAATAAGTGGCGAATTTAAATTAGGAATAACGACTGACACTTTCATCTTTACTGACTCACCATTCCCGGCATTGACCGATCATTGTATCTGGTATTGGTTGACCAAGATATTGCAAGATGGTTGGCGCAACATCATAAATCGTAATATCTTCTATGCACGCTGTTTTACGAATTCGGCGTGGATCATAGAATACGTACATCCCAAACTGAGCATGATTGGCATCATCGGGTCCGGTATCATTTTCAAACGTATAAATATCTTGGTGACCGACACTACCAATTGATCGCCAGTCAAGATCACCAAAGTAGACTATCAGGTCAGGAGCAATACCACGTATCTGGCGATAAATAGCTTCTGGTTTGAAGACACGATTATTCATTATCTGCCCACGATGATCTCGTAGGTTTAATAATTTGGCAGCAATCTCGTCACGAATTATCTCATATTCATTCTTACTAATGATACCTTGTGGTTCACGCCCGGTGACATTCAAAAAAATGCGACCATAATACCCACCCGCCCCCCATGCTCGAGTAGCTTGCCAGTTGACTTGACATCGTTCGAGCGGTGTGGGATGCACTGGATGTTCATCTAAAACAAGGTATCCTTCACGGATCAACCAATCGTTCAAGCAAAAACCTCCCTGCATTACTTTCGCACCGTGATCGGATATGATCAAAACTGCTGTGTTATCATCAATAACATTCAGAAGCTCGCCAATTTTTTGATCAATAAATTGATAGTAATCGTGAATAGCATGAGCGAAAGGAGACCCTGGAATATATTTTGGATGTGATGG
>NZ_JPIM01000096.1 GCF_000735195.1 Chloroflexus sp. MS-G | reverse complement strand
AGGTTTTCAACCTGCCCATTGGGATAGGTTTTCCCCGTCGGGGCGGGTGTTCAACCCGCCCAGTTGCGACGTAAACGATCCTACGCCTTCTCTTCATACACCAGTTCAACTGTACCGGTGCGGGACTGCTCGACGAAGAGTAAGAGTTCGTTGTGCGCGTTTAACCACGAGATCGGCAGTTTGTACTCCTCTTGCGGACCGATTTGCCAAAAGCGACCACAGTTTTGGCCGTTGAGCCAGATGCAGCCTTTGTCGAGCGTACCGGGACGTAATGCCAGGCGTTGTATGGTCGAAGGCAGATCTGCGCGAGCAAAAACTGCCTGTACGAAAGCCGGACCGGTTGGCGGCGCCGGTTGCTCGCTGACAGTGACTCCTGCGCGAAAGCTCCACTGTGCCGGTAGTGGCCGGTTGCCATCGTAACTGATCAGTGTAGCTCGCCACGGCGCACCGGCGTAGTTGAGAATTTGCAACGCCAGCGTGTTCGTTCCTGGTTGCAGCAGATGCGTAATATCGGCGCTGATGAATCCGCCACTGCGATGCCGACTGAACCGCTCAACCGCAATCCCGTTGACGAAGAAGGCACCTGAGTTGCGATCACCGGTGATGTGGACGCGATAGCGCTTACCGGCTAGAATCTCAATAGGACGAATGAGCCAGACCATCGGCCCGGTCCAGGCAAACCGTCCGAGGTGAACGGCTGTCGCATCTGGACGAGCTACCCAGGGTTTGATGTTGGCAACCGCTTCACCAGCGAATTGCACCTCTTGCCAGTAGGCTGCCCAACCGTCGGAAATGTCGATCTGGTTGCCGTCAAGATAGAGAGGCGCGAGTAGCCCTTTCCGTTCCCCCAGACCTAGGCCGTAGTTGAAGCGGCCCAGATTATCAACCAGCAGTCGTAGATCATGACGACCCGCAGGAAGGCTTAGTGGTAGCGTGTAGCGGGGGCCGTTTGGATGCAGGCCTAGCACGCCGACAAACTCGCCGTTGATCAGTACCAGGGCGCGGTCGCTCAGCTCAGGTGCAGCCAGGGTCGTATTCAGTGGCGTCGCCAGCTCAAGCTCGGCCCGGTACCAGCCATAGCCGTAAGGGCAGCCGAGCTGTTCGAGCGGCGCCGGGGCGGGGATCGGCTGCCAACCGGTATCATCGGTTGCTTCCACAACAGCAAACGTGCGTGTAGGGAGTATGGTCCGCCGTAATGGTTGCGGCGGTGGCAGCGGTTGACTACCGTAGCGCTCGGCCAGTGTCTGTGGCAACAACTCGATTAGTAAGGCATGATCTTCCCATGCGACCTCAATCCGTCGCCCTTCGGCAGTAATCCAGTAATCGATCTGCAAGGTCTGTTCACGCAACTGCACGCGGGCAGTGAGACCAGCATCGGCAGCGTTGATGCCTACCGGCGGCTCAGGCAAGTGGAGGATCAGTTTGCCCTGTTCACCTTCACGACCGTAGATCACGAGGGTGCCCTGATCGGGCCAGTAGCCGAGAATACGTCCGGTATGGGCGATGACGCTGATTCCACTCTCGCCGAGTGGTAAGTTGGCGAAGATTGGCCGGATACTGAGCGGTTCAACTTCGACACTCAGATGTTCACCCCCAGGGAGAAAGACCTCATAGGTGATGGCTTCGAGGCCGGGATTACTCAGGAAGGTCGCGCAGAAGTCGCGCCAGGCCGGCGGTGCGTCTGGTGAAGCACGGACAGTACGGTATGGCTGTACACCGCCCTCACTACGACCAGCGATAGTCGGTGGAGCGATGACTGTTATGCCACCGGGGACAGCATCGGCCAGCACAGCAGAAAGTTCGGCCCCGAAACAGCTCAGAAAAAGGTGATGACGACGAGCAACCAGGGCCTTGGCCGTCAGCCGACCATACTCATCAACCGGTGCATCGTAGTCATAGCTGGTTGTCATGTGGATCAGATCGCCGCCGACGGTGCGTCCACCCCAAAAGCCAAAGTTGGTTCCGCCGGCCCACATCCAATGGCTAAACCCAGCGCAACCGACTGCGGTCAGTTGGTGAAGCGTCATATCGAGCTTAGCCGCTGTTTTTCGGTTCTGACGTGCCCCGCCCCAATTGTCGAACCAGCCACTCCACAATTCCGAAACAATCATCGGGTTGTCAGGCCAGAGCTGGCGGGTCTGTACCAGCTTCTCGGCAATGCCACTCCAACCGTTGCGAAACTCTGGATTGTTCGGCATTGCGCCCATACAGGTGTATTGCGGCACGTCAATGCCTCGTTCGAGCGCAGCCTGAGCCAGAGTCTGCTGATGACCATCGGCGCCATACACTCCCGACGCCCAGTGCTCATTCTCGATCTGGCAGAGAATAATCGGCCCGCCACGAGTGTGTTGGCGCGGCACGAGGATCGGCATCAGCACATCGAACCAACGCAAGACCGCATCGCGGAAGGCCGGATCATCGGTGCGCAGATGCAGATGACCACTTGCGGTCAGCCAGGCCGGTAAACCGCCGTTTTCCCACTCGGCGCAGATGTACGGGCCGGGACGCACAATCACCTTCAATCCCAGCTCGTGGCAGAGATCGAGGAACGCACCCAGATCGGCTTCATCACTAAAATCGAATTCGCCGGGTTGCGGCTCGTGTCGATTCCAGGGAATGACCGTATCAATTGTGTTGAGACCGGCCCAGCGCGCCTGTTCGAGCAACGGTCGCCATTCGGCACGCGGCCAGCGCATGTAGTGAATACAACCGGCCAAAAGATACCATGGTCGGCCATCAAGTTCGATTCCGTTACGGGTGACGCGAACAGTACGATTCATGTTAGCCCTCCACCCGTTCAAACAACGGTAGACGCTCGAGCGGCGCTGGTACGTTAGCTAATCGCACCGGACCCTGATGGATAACGCCGCTCCAGTAGTCACGCCAGACACCATCTGGCAGATACACATCGCGCTGTCGCCGACCAGGCTGCACGACCGGCGCAACCAGGTAGCGCGCTCCAAGGAGAAACTGGTCATCACAGGAGAGCGCATCGCGATCTGACGGGGCGTGCCAGAAGAGCGGACGAACCAATGGTATACCATCACGCAGATTCTCCTCGATGAGCGTTGCCAGGTACGGCGCCAGATGAACGTGGAGTTGGGCGTATTGGCGACAGATCGCATCAACCTCACTCCCGTACTGCCACGGCGGGATGCTAAACTGCATAGTGGGCAACAGCGCGCACAACTGCGTCCAACGAACCATCAACTCGCCATTGGGCACTTCACCCTGGTAGGCATTACCGCCAATCATATCCGGCAACACGAACGGGAAACCGCAGACACCTAGGGTCAGAGCTTGGGTGAGCACACTGTGCAGCCCGTTATCAATCCCCCAGCGACTCCATTTATCCCATTCACGGAAGAGGAGACCGCGCCGCTGGCTACGCCAACCGACCCGTACCTCGGCATAAGCAAAGTGATCGGCGACAAACTCGGTATAGCGGTCGGCATACCGACGACGCGGCTCACGCGCATAACAGATGGCGTCAGGCGGGATGAAATTGGCTTCCCCAGCATCAAACTTGAAGCCATCAACGCCGGTTTCAGCCTGCAACGAGCGCAATTCACTCAGCCACCAGGCCACCGCTTCTGGATTGGTAAGATCGAGCACACCACCGTAGCCTTGCCACCAGCGCACCAGGTACGGTGAATTATTGGCAGGATGGCGGATCAGATAGCCGCGTCGGGCCGCGACCGCAAAGGCCGGATCACGCGGATCAAAAAAGACCGGTGTCCACAGCGTCACCTTGAAACCGGCAGCGTGCAATTCATCAACCATGCCGCGTGGATCGGGAAACTTCTGCGGATCGAACACATACGCCCCATAACCACGCTGCCAGCGATCATCAATCTCGAGCACCGAGTAGGGATAGCCACGCGCCACGATTTGGGTGGCGAAATCTATCACATCGCGCTGAGTTACCGCCATTTTGTACTGCGCCCAAGTCGTCCAGATCGGTCGCGCAAACAGCTCGAGCGGTGGGGCCGCAGTCGGTCGCCCCAGTAGTGGCAAAGCAGACGCAAACGCTGCCGGGGCATGCGCTGCCAGAATGACATGACCGACCAGTTCTGGGCCAGGGGCGGCATAGCGTTCGTCGAAGCCCAAGGTGGGCGGTGGCGCAGCTTCGCGGGCCGTGATGCGTAGCAAACCATCACCATCACGATTCATCATCACTGCCAGCTCACCATCACCCTCTTCGAGCAGCAAGGCGGCGCCAGCGGCATTCAGCCAGAACGGAGTCACGATATTGAGCGTCCCGTCTCGTCCATGGTCTGTTGGCTCGAACGGGTCCGAGAGCACCGTTCCACTGTCGAGCGGCCAATGCTGAATCACTCGTTCACCCATGCCGTACCATGGCCGGCCTGGATCAAGCTGCCACTCTACCCGCAGAGCGGGCAAGCGGGGCGGTCCAGACCAGCTCAGCCGAAAGCCAGTAGGTGTGCTCTCAATCACCAGGCGAAACACGATGTCTGGGTGGGCAGTTGCATAGTGAATGCGGGCCTGACGTTCACTCACATCAACGTTTGTCACCCCAATAACCGGAATATCGGCGCCATAGGCTTGGGCAACCACCCCCCTACAGATCAACACCGGACGTCCCTCATACGTAAACATCACCTGGCCGTGCGCATCAAAGGTTGCGCTCCCAGATGGACTGTGGATCGTGTGCTGCATGACCATCTGCTATCAAGAAAGTGCGCAAAGGTGCGCACGGTTCTCTTCCTGCCCCGACGTGTCTTGATGACCACCGTCGTCTCTGACAGGCGTGACTTTCCCGGCTGCGGCGGGGACGGTCCCCGCCGCAGCGCCGCCATTACTGGTCGGACTCGCCACGGGTAGGGCAGTTTCGGTTGCCAGCCGTTTCAGGTTCCGCGCCGCATTGAGGTCACGGTCATGGTGCGCGCCACATTGCGCACACACCCATGTTCGATCGCTCAACGTCAGCACCTCGTTTTTCCAGCCACAAATGGAGCACAGTCGGCTACTTGGATACCAGCGATCAGCAATAACCAACCGCGTTCCGTAGCGTTTCGCCTTGTATTCCAACTGCGAGCGCAACATCCCAAAACCCACGTCAGAGATGGCGCGAGCGAGCTTCTCGTTCGCGAGCATCCCCTTGACGTTTACATCCTCGATCACTACCGCTTGGTTTTCGCAGCAGAGTCGAGTCGTGAGCTTGTGGGTGAAATCCGCTCGGAGATTGGCAAGGCGGGCATGCAGCCTTGCCAATGTCGCAGCGGACTTTCGCCGGTTGTTCGAGACCGGCAGGCGCGTTCCTTTGGGCAGGCGGGCACGGCGTTCAAATCCTGCTGCCTTCTTGGCGGCTTCCAGCTTGCGGCTGAGGCGCCGACTACGGATTTTCAGGCGGCGCAGCGCTGCTTTGAGCGGCTTGGGCGCCTCAATGACTTCACCGCTGGAGATCGTTGCGGCAGCCTTGATACCCAGGTCGACGCCGTTGACCTCGTGCGACGTGCGACGCCGATAGCATTGCGCATCGGGCACTTCGACCTGTATTGCCACAAACCAACGATCCGCCGTGCGCGAGACCGTTGCGCCCAAAATCTTGCCCGCGAAGCGCAGTTCCTCGGTCATGGCGACTTCGCCGATCTTGGGCAGACGGATCGTCTTGCCATCCAGGGTGAACCTGTCGTTGGCAACATAAAAGCTGTCGCGGCAACGCCCCTTTTTCTTGAAGCGCGGTGCGTGCGCCTCTTTGCCAGCCTTGAGATCAGTGAAGAATCTTTCCCAGGCTTTGGCGAGATGGGCAAACGGCTGGGCGTGTGCGTCCCGGTGAATGTCTCGCAACCACGGCCGTCCGTTCTCATCGAGCCACTGTGGGTCGGTGTCCGTGATGGCGTTGAACTGTTTTTTGAGCGCCATTGCGTTCGGCTTGCCGCCTGCTGCGTATTGTTTGTTCCATTCATTGAGCGCCCAGTTCCAGACGCGCCGGGCCGTGCCGCAGGCACGCTTGAAGTAGTCGATTTGCTCAGGAGTCGGACAAAGGGCGATCGTGGGGGTTCGTTGCATCGTTTGGCCTTCTTGGCATTACTCATGACTCGCATCCTGTTTCAGCGCTTCGTCCAACTTCTTTCGATAGTTCCTCACACCGTATCGCCGAGACGAAAAACAGTGCACGATGGTCATCACGTCTTGCACCATTTCCGGTTCGGGAGACAGCCGTTCCTGGGTGAGCACCAGCACTGCGCAACCATGGGTTTTGGCGTCATGTTCGAACCACGCAACGCCGAACCGGGTGAGGCGGTCCCGGTGCGCGAGGATCAGCATCGTGACGTCCCGTCGCCCGATCGCGTCCATACGGGCCAGCAACCGCTTGCGCGTGAAGTTCAGCCCGCCGCCCACTTCCTCGATACACTCGACCCCCGCCAATCCCTTCGCCACCACGAACTCTTCCAGCACGTTGCGCTGATTCGCCAGGTCCGGCTTCTGTGCTGCACGCGATACCCGACAGGAGGCGACCAGCGTGGGTGGCGCATGGTTTGCCTGCCGCAAACCGATGAACTCACGGATCTGCGTCTCAGGGGAGAGACGGCGGTTGCTGTCCGTTCGGGCCACCGGGATCAGCCTTCCTTCGCGCTCCCAACGCTGCAACGTCTTGACCGAGACACCAAGGAGTGTTGCGGCTTTGCCTGTGCTCATGGTGTTTTCCACGAGCACCATGCTACACTATCGCGTACTAGAAGTCAAGCTAGAGTCCGGCTCCGTACTCGATCAGAACCCGCTCTGATGATACCAGAATCTGCAGCGGAGTGAAACGAGCATAGCGGGGTAGAAATGAGAGGGAAGATGGAGTAGGTAGAGTCCGGCGCTGCCGGCTACTACTCATCGCGGCTGAGATGGTTTGTGAACTGACTGAAATCAACAGCCAGAATCCACTTACGCGCCGAGGGTGTGAACAGCGCACGCGATGGATCAAGCGGTACGCACCACCTGCTCCACCCAGCCAAACGCTGCCAGCAGATCGCCGCCTAGCGTCGGATACGTGCGCAGCAACGAGGCATCAACCACAAACAGTGTCGTCAACTCATTAACAGTTTGCGCCTGCGCCCATGCGCTGACCAGCAGCGCCATGGCGTCATCAATCTGACCGGCGCGGATCAACGCCTGCGCCAGGGCGCGCAGGGCCTCGGCGCGTAGATAAGGGGAGTCAATCGCCTCGGCGCTCTGCCGGGCGGCGGCGAAGGTCTGTCGGGCTGCGGCGTCATTGCCTACTGCCGCCAGCGCCTGCGCCAGGGCGACCAGGGCCACGGCGCGCTTTTCGGGTTCGGCAATCGCCTCGGCGCTCTGCCGGGCGGCGGCGAAGGTCTGTCGGGCTGCGGCGTCATCGCCCGCTGCCGCCAGCGCCTGCGCCAGGGCGACCAGGGACCAGGCGCGTAGATAAGGGGAGTCAATCGCATCGGCAGCAGCGCGGGCGTCTGCCCACTGCCCCGCTTCCGCTAGCGCCAGCGCCTGCGCCAGCTCGCCCAGGGCCACGGCGCGCCAAGAGGAGTCGGCAATCGCATCGGCAGTCTGCCGGGCGTCCGTCCACTGCCCCGCTTCCGCTAGCGCCAGCGCCTGCGCCAGGGCGACCAGGGCCACGGCGCGCTTTTCGGGGTCGGCAATCGCATCGGCAGTCTGCCGGGCGTCCGTCCACTGCCCCGCTGCCGCCAGCGCCTGCGCCAGCTCGCCCAGGGCCCAGGAGGCGTGCCAAGAGGGGTCGGCAATCGCCTTGGCGCTCTGCCGGGCGGCGGCGAAGGTCTGTCGGGCTGCTACGTCATCACCCGCTGCCGCCAGCGCCTGCGCCAGCTTACCCAGGGCCACGGCGCGCTTTTCGGGGTCGGCAATCGCATCGGCAGTCTGCCGGGCGTCCACCCACTGCCCCGCTGCCGCCAGCGCCTGCGCCAGCTCGCCCAGGGCCTCGGCGCGCTTTTCGGGGTCGGCAATCGCATCGGCAGTCTGCCGGGCGGCGGCGAAGGTCTGTCGGGCTGCTACGTCATCACCCGCTGCCGCCAGCGCCTGCGCCAGCTCGCCCAAGACCCAGGCGCACAAAGAGGCGCACCAAGAGGAGTCGGCAATCGCCGCGACGCTCTGCCGGGCGGCGGCGAAGGTCTGTCGGGCTGCTACGTCATCACCCGCTGCCGCCAGCGCCTGCGCCAGCTCGCCCAGGGCCACGGCGCGTAGATAAGGGGAGTCAATCGCATCGGCAGTCTGCCGGGCGTCCTCCCACTGCCCCGCCGCCGCCAGCGCGCCTGCCACCGCCTGCAGCGCCCAGGCGCGCTGCTCGGGGTCGGCAATCGTCTCGGCGACGGCGCGGGCGTCGTCCCAGCGTCTCGCCTGCACCAGCGCGCCTGCCACCGCCCGCAGCGCCTCGGCGCGCCAGAAGGGGTCGGCAATCGTCTCGGCGACGGCGCGAGCGTCGTCCCAGCGTCCCGCCTGCGCCAGCGCGCCTGCCACCTCCTGCAGCGCCTCGGCGCGCTGCCTGGGGTCGGCAATCGTCTCGGCGACGGCGCGGGCGTCGTCCCAGCGTCCCGCCTGCGCCAGCGCGCCTGCCACCGCCTGCAGCGCCCAGGCGCGCTTTCTGGGGTCGGCAATCGCCTCAGTGGCGGCGCGGGCGCGACGGAGCGCCGCCAGGCCGCCGGCAGCGTCGCGTTCCAGCAACGCCCGCCCCACTGCGGTCAGCACTGTTGCCCGTTTTCGCGGATCGCTCAGCAACTCGGCGCGGTCACGCGCTTCGGCGCCTCGCCCCAACGCTACCAGCGCGGTGAACAGTTCCGTCGGCCACCGGTCAACGCTGCTCGTCAGGCTGACCCGCAGCAGGCTGTAGCGCCAGACCCGCGCCAGCCATACTGCAATCTGCTGCCGGTTACGATTCGACGCATCTGCCATTGCCTGCCGCACCCGGTCGAGGTCGGTAATGTACGCTCGCAGACTGGGGTCGGCCCGCCGCTTCGCTGCACCGTACTCGTCATCGTCCAGCAGTTTCCAGACGTCGTCATATTGCTGCGCAGCTACCAGGTGTGTGACCAGGTGGGTTTGCCTGTAGGCGCGCCATTCCTGTTCGGCAGGCGTGGAATCCGGCTGCCAGAGGTGCGCCAGATCACGACTGCACCACGCGGCAATCTTCGCGTGGAAGTCGATCAGATCGTCGGTAGCAAACATGTGTGTGCGCAGGTAGTCGATCAGTTTCAGGTGGATCAGGCTGTACCGCGGCTGGCCATGAGCGTCGCGCACGCCGAGCAGGCCCCCCAGACGCTCGATGGCTGTCAGCATGCGATCCTGAGTTTCGCCGATGATGCCGCGCAGAGCGTCGCGGCTGAGCGGCTCCTGGGCAGCCAGCAAGGTGCCCAGCAGGGGGCGCAACACCTTCTCCCACAGGTTCCAGTCGCGCTGCAACCGGTCCAGTGTTGGCGTGAACAGGTCGCGTGGGTTGGCGATGACCCGCCGGAGCAACGCGGCGATTTCGGTAGTTGGTGTCTGGCGTATCTCCTGCGCCAGAAATGCCAGGTCGAAGGCATTACCGTGCAGCGCATGGTAGAGTTCCGATTGCTCATGCGCGCTGAGCGTCACGCCGCGATCACGCAGCAGCTCGCCAAAGTCGGCTTCGCTCAGTGGTGGCAGGCAATATTCGCAGTGCGGGGTGCGTAGTTTGAGCGGCGTCAGTGTGTCGTCGGGACGGGTACCGATCACCAATACTACGTTGGATGGGAGCTGTTCGGGCAGGAAGCTCAGATCGCGCTGTCCGATCCTCTGATCGGGTTCAATCTGGTCTAGCCCGTCAATCACCAGTGTCAGCGGACGTTCGGCGGCTAGATTGCTCAGCAGCGTCTCAAAACTGTTGCGCAATGCCACCACATTGTCGCCGTCGGGCAGGTAGGTCGGCGCATCGTCCTCGCGCTCGGCCAGGGTCAGCAGTTCGGCGATCAGATGGCCGAGCAGCGCAGCCTGTTCCGAAGGCCCAGGAGTGAAGCGGATGAAGTAGGCGGGGGTTGGTTCAGGCTCGCGGTGTTTGATCAGTTTGGCCAGGATGCTGCTCTTGCCCTGGCCAGCGACGCCGGTCACCAGCAAATAGCCACCGCTGGCACGCAGCTTTTCGATTTCATCCGACAGTTGCGCTAATTCTTCCACTCTGCCGACGAAGCCGTGCAGCAGCTCGTTGCGGCGAGCACTGCTGTGCGGTGACTGCCAGCGTTTGAGTCGCTGTTGCGCCTCGGCGCGCCGTTGCTCAGCCTGCTGCTTCTCCCGTGCCACTCGCCGGGCTTCGCAGTGATTGGCGAGCACCCAGTGGTAATCGCCTTTGTACTCAGTGAAGGGACGTAACTGATCGGGGCGCAGAGCTGCATGCTTTTTCACGGCATCTATCAATGCCGGGACCGTGACTAACCCATCACCCTGACTGTCCTTATCGCGCAGACATGCCACCACTCTCTGCGTCAACCACCCGCCGCGGTCATCTTCGTAGGCTTTCTCGCCCGGTACGGTTGCCGCCAGATAGGCGCGCAGGCGTCCGGTTGGAACGTTGACGCCGCAAAAGTGCTGTTCAATCGCATCGCCGATAGATCGCCGCTCGGCAGCCTGCGCGACATTACCGGCGAAGCAGCAATCGAGCACCAGCACCACACTGCGCGGCTCATTCCAGTCGAGCAACTCTTCGTACCACCAATCGAGGGAAAGGTAATGTTTGGGGTTTTTTTTGGCGCGCTGAGTAAGGTAGTCGGCACTGACCAGGAAGGTCGCACCGTCGGGATGGCCGTCTACTGGTATCCACGCTCCATGACCGCAGAACGCGATGAAGAGGTCACTTTTGTCATCAACCTGCTCGCGTAGCTCAGCGATAGCATCGCGGATAGCAGCCGTCGTCGCCTGTGGCCCGATCAGCGATTGCACCTGGAAGCCGCAGTCATGCAGTGCGCTCGCCAGATCATTCGCATCGCGTTCGGCGCTGCGCAGGGGGGCGAACAATGGATCGTTCCGCGGGTGATTGACACCGATGATGAGAGCACGTTTGGTCATGGGTGGATGGCGCGTCGATGATGGATGCTTTAAGCCAACACATCACTATTATACGTGAACCTCCGTCAGAAGGCAATCGGTGAGGGGGTAATCGGGTCAACGTTTTTGATTGGGTTTGCGACGTTAATGGTGGAAGGAAACCTTGCTCAGCAGATTTCTGAGCCGATACCGCTGCGTTTGTCCTGCTGCACACGGCTGACGCCTTCACCTTTCGCTGGAACATTCCTCGGCCAAAAAGGGAGAGGAAGGAAAGGCGGCAGCCGTTCGTTGTGAGAAGGGGAAGCTGCCCATCTTCAGACGGGTAAAGTCCGTCCCTTACCCATTCTTTTCCTCGTGTTTTGCCCAGGGCGGTAGCGGCAGTGGTGGAGCTCCCACCTGCACTTCAACATGCAGCCGGTCTGGTTCAATTGGGTCAGGAAATTGCTCACGTAATAACTGTTCGAGTAGTGCCTGGTCACTGTCGGCGGGTGGCGTCAACCTCGTATCACCGTAGATCAGAACGACAACGGTTGGTGGATAAGTGGTTGGATGACCGGCATCGCTCTTAAGTTTTCGCACCTCATTAAGCAGTTGGCCGATGGTAAGCGCAAACGTGGCGAGGGGAAGTAGTGGTTGCGCCGCCTGCGCAGCCTCGACTAGCCAGCGGTATAATTCACCCCCTCGCGAACCATCGTAGACCGGTTCAATGCGCTGTTGCCGGTTGACCAGACCCGTCACAATCTGGCGTGCGGTAGCCCCCACAACATCCGATCCCACATTCGCATTTGGTTCAGGGCGAAAGCTAAGCCTGATGGATATGTCTGGCATAACGTGCTCCTGTTTGTAAGCGGCAGCATTTACAGACAGTATACCGCACGGGTCGGCAGCGCATCTAGGCAGGCCGCAGGCGTGGGATCGGGTGAGCACATCGTCGGTACACACCTTCCTCTTCCCTCGCGGGAAGTGAGGGGCGCCAAACGTACTCTGCAAACGCAGGCGCTGAACTCGGTGATTTAGGCGATTGGTAAGGCACACGTGTTTTAAGTGTCCAGATAACGTTTGTCGTTCTTGACAACCGCACCGATGAGTGTTATACTCCGATTAATCGTTTAACTACTTAATGGATTAACCGCTTAATCGTTTAACAAAGGAATAGGGAGCTTTGGCTACAATTAAAGACGTTGCCCGCCGTGCACAAGTCTCAACCGCAACCGTCTCGTATGTCCTGAACGGCACCGGTGTGGTGAGCGAAGCAACCCGTGCCCGTGTCCTTGCGGCTGTTGCCGAGCTGGGCTATCAACCGAACCATAGTGCCCGCGCCCTCCGCACCCGTTCGCATACCATCGGCGTGGTTGCCCCTGGCATTGCCGGACGCCTGGCTGATCCAGGAACCGCCGAAATGCTGGCTGGGGTCAGTGAAGCAGCAACTGCTGCCGGGTATTGTCTGTTGATCGCTGCCCCGACGGCTACCGAATCGGAAGAGGAGCTGGCGCTGCGTCTCGTGCGCAGCGGGCGAGTCGATGGCCTGATCATCGTTGATCTCCGTCGTGACGATGAGCGGCCAGCACTCTTCGCCGATGCCGGGGTGCCGGTGATTGCAATTGGATCACCGACATCGGGTGTCGCTTGTCCGGTGGTGGGCTTTGATCTGCACGCCGGCGCCGAGCAGGCGATCCATCATCTCACCCGCCTTGGTCATCGCCGCATTGCGCTGATCAACTTTCCCTCTGATCTTTCAATGAGTGAACCGTTCTACACCGGCTATCTCTCTGCTCTCCATGCCGCTGGGCTGCGTCGTGATGCGGCATTGGTTATCGAAGCCGGGAGTAGTGAGACCGATGGGGTTGCGGCGATGCAAGAATTGCTCACACTGCGTCATCCACCAACCGCAGTGTTGGCCGCTTCCGATACCCTTGCCTTCGGAGCTATGCACGCGATCCGCGATGCCGGTTTAAGCGTCGGCGCACATATTTCGGTTATCGGCTGCGATGATCTCCCGCTGGCCGCACATACCTACCCGCCGCTCACGACGCTCCGTACTCCACGGCGCGAACTCGGTACCACCATTGCCCGCCATCTGATCGCGCAGATCGAACGGCGTCCCGTACCGGCGGTCACCCTGCTGCCGCTGCGTCTGATCATTCGTCACTCGACCGCTGCCCCCTCACCGATGAGCGGTTGAGCATATATTTTCGGAAAAGGAGAAATTACATGGCTTCGATTAAGTACGATCACGTCTGGAAGCGCTTCGGCGACGTAACCGTCCTCAAGAATCTCGATCTCGACATTGCCGACGGTGAGTTTCTGGTGCTGGTTGGCCCATCAGGATGCGGTAAGTCAACCGCTCTCCGCTGCCTGGCCGGGTTGGAAGAGATCACTGAAGGTCGTATCTTCATCGGCGACCGTGATGTGACCGATGTACCACCGAAGGATCGCGACATTGCGATGGTCTTTCAGTCGTATGCGCTCTACCCTCACATGAGCGTCTACGATAACATGGCGTTCGGTCTCAAATTGCGGCGTGTGCCCAAAGCCGAAATTGACCGGCGGGTGAAAGAGGCGGCGGAAATGCTCAGCATCGGCCACTTGCTCGACCGTAAGCCCAAGGCACTCTCCGGTGGTCAGCGCCAGCGTGTGGCGTTGGGACGGGCTATCGTGCGCGATCCCGCCGTCTTCTTGATGGACGAACCGCTCTCGAACCTTGATGCCAAGCTGCGTGTGCAGACCCGCGCCGAGATCAGCAAACTTCACCAGCGCCTTAAGACGACTTTCATCTATGTGACTCACGACCAAACCGAGGCTATGACGATGGGATCGCGCATTGCGGTGATGCGTGACGGTATCTTGCAGCAGATTGACACGCCTCAGAACCTCTACGACCATCCGGCAAATATGTTTGTGGCCGGCTTTATCGGTAGCCCGGCGATGAACTTCTTCGAGGCGCGCCTTGAGCGGACTGACGGCGGTGTCAGTGTTGTGGTCGGGAAAGAGTTTGTTCTGCCCGTACCTGCCAGCAAGCTCGATCACGTGAGCAGCCATATTGGAAAGACGGTCTACTTTGGTATCCGGCCTGAAGACTTGCACGATGCCCACTTCGTACCGCGTGGCGTTGATGAGCGGGCGAAAGTCCGTGCCGCCGTCAACGTCGTCGAGCCAATGGGATCAGAAATCTACGCCTACGTTGAAAACAGCGGCAAAGAGTTTATCGGTCGTTTCGATCCACGCTCGAGCGCCCGCACCGGCCATACGATGGAAGTGGTATTCGATATGGAGAAGATGCACATCTTCGACCGCGAGACGGAAAAAGCGTTGACATAATCCCTGCTTCTTCTACGGTGCGTGCTCTGTTGGACAAGTATGGCGGTACTCCGACAGATGTACCCTGACGAGCGGGATGACGCTGCTGTGCGCCGATGATCATCGCCCCAGAATGTCATTGGCGCGCAGGCACCGTAGAGGCACAGCAGCACTGCGCCCTTCCGGGACAACTGTTGCCATTCAACGATAGGTGGACGCTCGTGAACCGATCCTACCTTCTCCTGCAACAAGATATTTTGGACATGCTCTAAATGAAGAGAAGAGGCAGGATTGATCTTGCCTCTTCTCTTCACGCTCTCGTTCTCCTCTCGCTACACCAGCCCCATTGTCTCTGGGAAGCCAAGCATCAGGTTCATATTCTGTACTGCCTGCCCGGCAGCGCCCTTACGCAGATTGTCGACCACCGCAACCAGAATGGCTCGACCTGGTTCGACCATCTGATGACCGATGACCAGATGGTTCGTATACTGCACATGACGCAGCTCAGGGAGACGACCCGTCGGCAATACGTGAATGAACGGCTCGTGACGATAGGTGTCGGCAAACACTGCCGCCAACGTCGCATCGTCTACGTCGGGTTTTAGATTGACATAAATCGTCGAAAGAATGCCACGGAAAACCGGCAGTAAATGCGGTGCAAAGATAATGTGCAAACCGGTCTCCTGCTCCATCTCGGCCAGATGCCGATGCACACGCCCAACATTGTAGGCACTGAACGTCTCGTGAGTCTCGCCGAAATGTGTCTTCAGCGCCAGCGAGCGACCAGCGCCGGAAACCCCCGACTTACTATCGACAATAACTGTCGAATCGGCGAGTAGCTCGGCGCGTACCAACGGCGCCAACGGTAGAATGACGGTCAACGGGTAACAACCGGTATTGGCAACCAACCGCGCCTGCCGAATCCGCTCACGGTGTAACTCTGGCAACCCGTACACCGCCTGGGCAAGCAACTCTGGCGCCGGATGTTCCTTCCCACGCCGTGCCGCGTAGACCTGCGGATCGCTGATGCGGAACGTGTCTGAAAAGTCGACGACCTTTGCACCTGCCGCAAGGGCACGTTGAACGATTGGAATCAACTCAGGGGTATTATGGGGAAGACAGGTAAAGACGAGATCAACCGTTGCCGGATCGACCTCATCGACCGCTGCCAGCCGCAGATCACTGATGATCGGGAACACCTCGCTCAGAAGCTGCCCAGCCGCCGAGCGGGCGGTTGCAAAGCCGATCTCAACCCCTGGATGGCGGGAGAGCACGTTGATCAGCTCGATCCCGGTATAACCAGTCGCGCCATAAATACCAACACGGGCCATTGGTACACTCCTCCTTAGCCGACAAACCAGCACACTGGCTGTATTGTACCGTACTCTCTACCACGTGCGGTCAGGCGCAACCGCGATCACGGCAGGGTGAATCTGGCCGAGCCGACGTAAAAACCGGATCAAGCGCGTAAACATACCGTTTCTCCTCTTCCCGACGACCGTACACCTGTGCGTGACCCTTCCCTTCGGCGCATCACTTGTACGATGGGAAGTCGTCAACCGCACACGCTGCTTCACGCAGCCGCAAGCCGGTACTACCCGGCGGATGGACGGTCATCATGTATGCTGATGCGCCATTCATAGCATAGCATAGCTGTATACAAGGGGCATCAGACAAAAGGTAGAGAAGTGTTAACGGTGAGAGAGGGTTGCATCATGCATCCGCGACACCTCTTCGGCCATTCGCCAATCGACAAGGTCTACCCTGCTCAATCCTCGTTCGGCTCTCCTCCATCCACCACGACATCCAGCGCATACTGCAATAACACTGCACGCGGAATAACCGTTAGCGCAGCTTCATGCGTGGCAGCCAGAATAATCGGCGGCGCGACACCGGCCTCGTAAGCCTCTAACCAGCGCAGTGCACAGAGACACCAGCGGTCACCTGGTTTCAAACCAGGGAAGCGGTATTCAGGTCGCGGGGTAATCAGGTCATTCCCGCGTGAGCGGCTAAAATCGAGAAATTCGGCAGTTACCTGCGCACAAACAACGTGCAATCCGGTATCAAGTGGTCCGGTATCACAACATCCCGTCCGAAAAAAGCCGGTGAGTGGCCGCATACTACACGGCGCCAGCGGCCCTCCTAACACGTTGCGGGCTGGTGATGGGTTGTCGTTTTGTGTTGACATAATAATTCCTTTTTCCTCCGTCTATCGGGATGCATCGGTCGGGGTGTCGTAGTGTGGGCGTTTGTCCACCATGATCATACCAGATGTGGGCGCAAACGTAGGGTGCAGCGCCGCTGCGTCTGAACAACATCATGATCGATCAGCGGTTACTGAGCTTCCCAATCAGCAGAAATTCAGTGAAACATAAGAGATGCTATGTTTCACTATACCGGTACGCGACAAATAACGCTGGTCAGATGGTATTGATACGTTCAACCTCTCAGTTTCCTCAAGCGATCACGAGTCTGTCGCGTCTGCGGGTGGTCGGGGCCGAGC
>NZ_JPIM01000095.1 GCF_000735195.1 Chloroflexus sp. MS-G | reverse complement strand
GGAAGGGGGCTGGGGGGGAAGGTGAGGGCGTGCCCTACCCCCCTTCCTCTCCCGCTTGGTGGGAGAGGAAGGGGTCTGGGGGAAGGTGAGGGCCGACGCGCCAGGGGCGCGGTACCACTGGAGGTGCGGTACCGTTAGAGGACGCGACATCGCCGAGGGCACGGTGCGGTTGGGTTGCGGTACCGTCAGAGCCGGGGGCACGGTGTGGTTGGGGGCACAGCAGCGCTGTCCCCCCTCCTCGCCCCGCTTCTCGTGCGCGTTACAAATCCATCGCTTGCTGCATCGAGGGCGATTGGCGCTGATCGTACATCAACCGCGCAATCTCGCCCCAACTCTGCACCAGCGCGTTGTAGGCAAAGGCTTCCTCCGGGCGTTTGGTGCGTTCGCAGATGGTGTAGAGCCGGTAGGCCAGTTCGCGCGCCACGTCGGCCCGACTGCCCAGCTTCGCTGCCAACGCTGCCGCCGCCATTTCACCGCCCGTTTCCAGCACCCGGATCAGATGATGGACGGCTTCCCAATGAGTGACCCGGCTATCACTGGCCGGGTCCCAGGTGGCCGAGAGTTCTGCCGGTCTGAGCAGGCGCACCTTGCCCCGTTTCGCTGCGACCATCCCGGCGGCGACCAGGCCCTCGACGCTGGTGTTCTTGGCTTTGGAAAGCGTCTCGGCCACGCCGAACGCGCCTTCGGCAAAGCCGTACTGCTCGAACCAGGCCAGCGCCCAACGGGTGTCGGCGTCGAAATCGCTCTCCTGCTCGGCCAGCACCTCCTCGAGCACCTGGTTGATCAGGGTCAGCGCTTCGCGCACCCGCACCGGCGTGCCCTGGGCATCAACCACGCGGGCATAGCGGGTATAGACCGCCATGCCCGGCCCGATGGCGGCCTGCGCCAGGTCGACCGGGGCGATGTTGGCGTGTTGCAGCACGGCCAGCGCCGTCGGCAGCTCGGCCTTGAGTGCGTTGATAAACTCACGGCGGGTGGCGATGGGCGCATCCGCCGGACGGGGCCGACAGACCAGCACGATGCTGGAGGCGAGGGCGTTGGTGCCAATCTTTACACCAGTTGGTCGCTCAGTTCGCATGGGCCAGGTGCCAGTGATGGCGAAGCCCGCCTGGATGACCGCTTCCAGGAAGGTTTCCCAGCCAGTGGAGGAGCGAGAGGAGTGAGTGGAGAGGAGTGAGGAGTGAGAGGAGTGAGGGAAGAGGAAAGAGGAGTGAGCGTTGAGATCGAGCGGCTCTCTCTCTTCTCGCTGCTCTCCCCTCCCTTCTCGCTTCTCTTCCCTCACTTCTTGCTGCTTGAAGGCGTAGTAGATGGTGACCGGGAAGGCAGGATGGGCCTGAACCGCCAGGTTGTGCAGCGCGCGTGTCATGCCCTCCAGAAAGAATCGCTCGGCGGCCTGTTTGCTGCCGTGGCGGTAGGGTGCGGCGACCAGCTCCTCCGCTTTGGGCGTGGACAGGGTGGCGTAGAGGTCGGGGAAGATCGGTCTGAGCGTGCGACGCAGCCAGACGTAGAAGAAGTCCGACAGGTCGGCGTAGCCGACGTTGTCGTAGTAAGGAGGATCAGTTGAGACAACTTTTTCCTTCGATATCTCTTGAGTTTGCGCATCGCCTTGAAAGGCCCAAGCAGGATAATGAGACGCTAATGATATAGTCTTCGCTAGAGACGAAGATGTTGCTCCAAAATCGCCAGCTGCACCGCCAAAAGGATTAACCTCTGGAAAATCCCATACCATGGGGATTGCTTGACGACTAAATAAATTTACACTTTGATCCCGACTTTGAGACCATACCGTCAGCGCATTAATTGTGTTTGCCATGCGACTCACGGCAAGTCCAAGATACACCCCCACGGCCTGGGCATAGGCGGTCGCGCCGGTGCCGCCATCGTTCAGTCCGACACCATCGTCCGGCAGTCCTGCGGCCTGGGCATCCCGTCTGACGCACTCCATCGCCTCCCCCACCAGGTCGGCAAAGGTGGTCAACGCGACCAGTTGGCGCGGGGTGAAGAGGTCGCCGTAGGTCTTCATACCGTAAAGCTGGACACGAAAACCCAACGCTTTTTCAGGTAACGGCGTTTCGGGTTTCCAAGAAGGTAGTGCCGACTTGGCTATAGATTCGTGTTCAGCGGTCGGTGGCAGATATACTCGACCACGCGAGCTTTCGGCGACAATGGCCATCAAGCGTTGCCCCATCCGTCCTCTCATTGCCTCGGAGCGGATATAGTCAAACCCAATCGGTATCCTGGATAGTAAGCAGAAAAACGAGCTCCCACTCCCACCGACCTTCGTGCCGTTCTTCGCCCACGCTGGCGGCGTCCCGACGCGCACCGTGAAGTGGTAGGTATCACCAGCAACCACGGGTTCGACATACGCCTCGTGACCGGGTTTGCTGGACAGGATGAACGTCGTGACCAGCGGCACCTCGACGTGGGCAAAGGCCGGATTGGGACTGCGCACGGTGCGCGCCCACAGCCAGGCAATCACCGTGAGCTGCTGCCCGATCAGCGGCTCCAGGTCCGGGCGGTCGGCTGCCAGCTCCGCGGTGATGGTGATCGGCGGGTACAGATGCCCGATCCGCCGCTGCGCCTGTTCCCGCATCCACTGCCCGTAATACCGCACGTCGGCCGCCAGGCCCTGCACGCCATGCCAGGAGTTCAGATCAAGCCGCTGGCGATCCTGCGGATTGACCGGCGGACGGTCGCGGAATTTCGGCGGGATTTCGATCATCGCCTTGTTGATCGTCACTGCCACCGGGTTGAGGTCGCTGGCGTATGCCTCCAACCCCAGCCGTTGCGCCTCGAGCGGGATGGAACCGCCACCGGCAAACGGATCGTGTACCCCTGGCAGCGGCGGGATCTGTCCGGTACGGATGGCCTCGGCGATCTCGTCGTCGGACAGGCGTTCTGCCGCCGTCCCGCCCAGGCAGTGCCGCGCCCAACTCCGCCGGATTTCGCAGCGGGCGCGCTCGAGCACCTCCTCATTGGTAGTGTTTTCCCACTGCACCAATTCCTTGAGGATGGCGAACAGCCGTTCCCGCTCGCGCTGTTGGGCCTCTGCGGTCGGGAACAGCTCCGGCCAAGCCGACGGGTCGTCGACCAGTTGGGCAAAGAGGACGGCGCGGGCAGCCGCCAGCGGGCGACGCGCCCACCACAGATGCAAGGTGGAGGGATGGCCGTGGCGGATGGACTTTTCGCGGGCGCTGGCCGCGTTGATGGCGTCGAGCGGCAGGGCGACTTCGATGAGTTTCTTGCGCGAACGAATGTGGTTCATAGCGGGTGCTCTCCGCGGCTCCAAAGGTCGGCGACGTGGTAGGTGACGCTCGTGACCCCAAAGTCGGGTTCACGGCGGAAGGGACGGCGCACATAGCGCACGGCGGTGCTGCCGTCGGGTTGGAACATGACAATGGCAAGGATATAGTTGTCAGGTTTGTTCAGTGCGGTCAGAATCTCATTCCGGGTGACCGTGATCGTATCGGCGTCGGCGGTTCGACCCTTCACTTCAATAAACCGCAGCGCACCCGTCGCCGGATGACGACTTTCAATGTCGTAGCCAAGGCGCTCTGTTTCCCGGTCGGAGGGTTCGTATCCCAACCGACGTTCGATGTCCATCACGATGGCGCGAGCGTGCGCAGCAATTGCCTGCGTATCCACCGGTCGGGGTGGCGACGGCAGCGGGCGGCCGGTGATCGCGGCAATCAGACCCAGCGGCACGATTACGGCTCCGCCAACGAGAACCGGCGGGAGGGGAAAAATCTGTTCTTCGCGGTCAAGTTCGGCCATCCGTCGTTCCAAGCGCGCCTGCAGATCATCGGCGCGTTTCCGCGCCTCTTGGGAGTTGAGCCGTGCATTCCGCTTCCCCGCCTGTTCCTGGAGTTTCAGCTCTTCGGCCCGATGATCCCAATATGCTATCTCCTTGGTCAAACGATCACGCACCGCAGCGCGAGTCTTCTCGATCCAGGCAATGCGACGATCACGCACGTCGCGGAGATGTTCAGGAACCAGCCGGGAAATGGCATCATTCATCACCTGCTGTTCCAGCTCACGGCCGATCCACTTCAGTTCAGGACGCGCCAGCAGTGTAGCGGCATCGGGTTCATCCTCGGCGAGCGGGCGGTAGTCGAGGTAGGGTGCGTTCTGAAGGAGGCGGCTCCGCCCGTGCGCATCGATCTCGACGAAGAGCAGGCGACGTGAGATCGTGCGCCGTTCGCCAGACGGGAGCAGGCTGGCGTCTTGAATGGCATGCTCGAGAACGAAGAGGACATGCGGTTCCGTTCCGACATCTCGTTCATCGACCAGAATCGCACCGCGTTTCAGCACGTCACGATGCTGTTCCAGGGTTAGATCAATCACCGCATCGAGGAGCGGATGGCCGGGGCAGACAAACGCGGCCAGCGGTCGGCCCGGAGGATTGATGAGGTCCTTCTCAAAGCAGATACGCTCATAGCGCTCGAGGACCGAATCTCTCACCCCGATCTGCCGATCGCGCCTGCGCACCAATGGCGGGACACGGGTAATTTCATAGCGCCGCGACTCCCGCTCGCGCACCACGCCGCCGAGCCGACGAAAGGCAGCGAGGAAGAAGGACTCGATGTAGTGTGGTTGCAGTCGGCGCGCCTCGGCGCGTTCCATCTCTTCACGGATGCGGATCACCCGACTCACGTCCATCACGTCGTGGGCTAATGCCCGCTCCTCGAGCAACGATTGCAATCGTTCCTTATCCACTGCGTCCTCAACGACGCGCGAAAGACGGGCGCGTACCTCCGGTTGGTCGCCGTAGCGGATCGCCTCGATCATCAGATCGCGCAAGGGCTTGCCATCAAATTGGAGCTTCCCAAGGACATCGAACACCTGACCGCCAAGCGCTCGCCGGGCCTCGTCGAGCTTGTCCAGCAAGCGCCGGTACACATCGCCCTCGCGGGTTTCATCGGCCACCAGGTTCCACAAATGACAGACCTCCGTCTGACCAATGCGATGAATGCGTCCAAAACGCTGCTCGAGACGATTGGGGTTCCAGGGGAGATCGTAATTGATCATGAGGTGCGCCCGCTGCAAGTTGATACCCTCACCCGCAGCGTCGGTCGCCAGCAAGACACGCACGTCTGGGTCGTTGAGGAAGAGTTCCTGCGCCTTTCGTCGCTCTTCGCGCCCCATACCGCCATGAATGATCACGACTGCGTCATGCCGACCAAACAGACTGCCGATCTTCTGGTGCAAATAGGTCAACGTATCGCGATGTTCGGTGAAGATAACCAATTTTTGATGTGGCGAAGGGGTTGGCTTTGGAACGGTTCCTGCATCATACGGTGGTGATGTCTCGGTGATCCGAGTCGCCAACGCTGCGGGCGTAAATATGGCACCCAGCAGGTTCGACAACTCCTGCCACTTGGTATCCCGTCCGCTCCGGCGCACCTGGTTGGCGAGCTGCTCCAGGCGGTTCAATGCCGCGATTTCGCGCTGGAGTTCTGTTATCGTCTGTGCAGCGGTGGCCTGATCGAGAATCTCTTCTTCGACCTGCGCTAGCTCGTTGTCCGGTGCATCTTCGAGGTCCTCAATATCTTCGGTCGAGAGATCACGAAGGTCTGGGGAAACAATCGTTGCACGCTGCGCCAACTCCAACTCACGCAGGCGTCGTTCCAACCGCTCGCGCCGTCGGCGCAACGACTGATAGATCGCTTCTGGCGAAGAGGCCAGGCGGCGCTGCAAGATCGTCAGCGCAAACCCCACCGTCCCTGCCCGGGTATCGTTCTGCAACGCTTCGGCGCGGTTGAACTCTTCGCGCACATAGGTCGTCACCTCGCGGTAGAGAAGTGCCTCTTCGGGCGAGAGTTTGTATGGCACCGTGTAGGCCATCCGCTCTGGGAAGAGCGGTGTCCCATCGAACGTGAGCAGCTTCTCTTTGACCATCCGCCGCATCAGATCGGAGACATCAACCTGATGCACCCCATCACGGAAGCGCCCCTCGAAGCGATCACCATCGAGGAGGGCCAGAAAGAGCTGAAAATCTTCCTCCTTCCCGTTGTGCGGTGTCGCTGTCATCAAGAGCAAATGGCGGGTAAGGCCGGAAACGAGCTGACCCAGCCGGTAGCGCTTCGTGTACTTGATTTCACCGCCGAAAAAGCTGGCTGAGAGCTTGTGCGCCTCATCGATCACCACCAGGTCGTAGCGGTTATCCGGTGCGGCGAGTTTTGCCTGCACATCCTCGTTGCGCGCCAGTTTATCGAGGCGGGCGATGACCAGATGGTTTTCCAGAAACCAGTTGCCGGTGCGAGCGGCTTCGAGCTTATCGTTGGTCAGAATCTCGAAGGGCAGGTGGAAGCGACGGTCAAGTTCATCCTGCCACTGCTCAACCAGGTTACCAGGGCAGATAATCAGACAGCGCTGGAGATCACCACGGGCGATCAGCTCCTTGATCAGGAGTCCAGCCATAATCGTCTTCCCCGCGCCGGGATCGTCGGCCAGCAAAAAGCGCAGTGGCTGGCGTGGCAGCATCAGCTCGTAGACGGCGGTAATCTGATGGGGGAGCGGATCCACCAGCGAGGTATGCACTGCCAGCAGTGGATCGAACAGGTGCGCGAGCCGGATGCGATGGGCTTCGGCGACCAGCCGGAACAGCGTACCATCGCCATCAAACGCCCACGGGCGCCCCTGCTCAACCAGCGCGAGATTGGGTTCGTCGCTGCGGAAGAGCAGTCGATCGGCGACACGCCCGTTTGGCTCACGATACACGAGGGTCAGTGCATCGGATCCATGCCACTGAACACTGACCACCGTGACCGTGACGTTGGGCAAGATACCGCGGAGGAGCGCATCAGGTTGAATATCTTCCAGGCGTGCCATATACATCAGCGCATGCGATGGTCACGACACGGCGACCATCGCATACGAACCTCCTTTCCGAAAGCCATCATGACGAGATGGGAACAGGACCACCAATACATGCACCATCACTCATCAAACTCGCACGTCGTGAACTTCAGCGTTCGACCATTCTCGAGCACGATGCGCACGATCTGGTCGGAAAAGCCCTTTGGCGACCTGGCTTCAATTTCAAGCGTGACGGTGACGTCGGTGCCTACTTGTCCGATGAGGTGCGCGATCACTTCCTCGGCAATCCGACCGGCATCGCGACCGACCCGATTGGGATCAAGGCGGACCGAGCCGTAGAAGCGATGTGGTGTGGATGGTGCCGGGTGAGAGGGCGACGTTGAATCCGACGGAAGCAGTGTCGTCTGGGATGGAAGCGGATGTGTCGTCGTTCGCTGATCACCGTGTACTGCCTCAGCCGGACGTGCGGCCTGGGCATCGGCGTCCAGTTGCCGACGGGCGATATCCGGTTTGACGATGACTCCGGCATCATCAACGGTGAGCGTGATCCGCTCGCCGGCGCGTAGCCCGACATACCGCTCCGTCTTTTCGTCGTAGCGTTCGGCGTAGGCAAAGGTCTCCGTTGCCCAGGTGAGCGAGGCGATGCCGTCTTGGATCGCACTGATGAGCACCTCGGGGCCTATCAGTCGTGGGAGATAGAGGTAGGTGGCAAAATCTTCCACAAGCTGACGCACTGACACATGCTTCCCCCGCCAGAGCGGTATCCGGTCCAGATAATCGCGCAGGATGGTTGCGCCCAGTCGGGTCAGAACCAGCTCCTCGTGTTGCAATCGCTTGAAGGCACGAACGGCCAGCGCACCGTCTCCGCTGAGACGAATAGCTTGCCACGTGATCGGGGATTGCGGCGTCGTTTGTTCGGGAACCAGCAGCCAGCAATAGACTTCCGGCAAGCGGGCTTCCACAGTCTGCCTGGCGCTCTTGTGTTGGTTCTCGGCCTGCTTGACCTGAAACGGAGTAAGGTTCAGCGTCTCTTTCTCATTCAGGATCGACTCCCAGGCTAGGAATGTGCGCAGCGCCCCGTCGAGGTCTGGGAGCCGCGCCTTGTCGGCGGCGAGGAAGACCAGCGTATTGCGGTAGTGACGCGGCGCCGACCCACGCGACTCGAGCAAAGTACGTGCGGTTTGCTCGGCAGCATTCCCCGTCCCTTTGCTGTACGGATGATCGGTTGACAGGATCACCAGACGAGTTTCGAGATCGTCTGGTACATCGGCACCTGAACGCGGCAGCAAATGCACCCGTGAGAAACCTCCCATTGCACGTGCGTACTCACGCAGGTACTTTTCCAGCTCCATGGCCACGGCATCTGGATTGTGGCGAAGTTGTTCGGCGCGATCTTCGGCCATTTTGGTGACCGTCGGCTGTGTATCGTACCAGTAATGGGTTCCATCCTGGTACAGGTACGTTGCGGTTGCGGCGAGTCGGCGCAGCGCATCGCCGAAGACAGAGGGCGACTCACCCGGCATGACGCAGCCGAGCTTGATCCGGCGTTCCTCCAATCCGCGCCGGGTCACCGCCGACTTCGGGGCCGAACCGAGGTAGATCGTCCGCGCCACGCGCCGCGTTGCCGACACTTTGCCCAGATTAGACACCTCGCGGTCGATGCTCAGTGGCAGTGCATTCGGGCCGTCAACATCCTTCTGAATAATCGGCGCCCAGTTGTCGGAAAGGTAGCGCGTCAGTTCAAACTGCACCCGCGAATCGTCGATAGGAATCGTCGATGGCAGGATCAGCGGACTGCGGTCACCTTTTTCCCATAGGCAGTGAATCACCGCCGCCATCAGACGCAAGACGCCACGGGTGCGCTGGAACTTGACCAGCGTTGACCAGTCTTCGTAGAGGCGGTCAAAAATCTCAGGATGGATCGGGTACGCCTCCTTGATCCGTCGTTCGTACTCCGTGTTGCGACACTCCGGCGGGAACTCAGCGGCATGAGTCGTGTACAACTCGGCAAAGGCCCGCGCCGTCACATCACGATACTTGAAGGCCTCTGGACCGGCGAGCGGTTGGAACAACCGGCGGCGCACGATCTCGAAGCCCTCTTCGGCGGTTGCCGGACGCCACGACGACTCGACACGCCCGACAACGTTCCGCAGCCGATCCAGTGCTTCACGACCACGGATCCCGCCGACTTCCACATCATCGACCGGTGAGGAGGTTGCGGTATCAGAAGCCGGCAGCGAGATGACCAGTAAACAGCGATTCGCCAGTTTTGCCGACTCGGTCAGCGCCTGCGCAAAGGTGAACTGCGTCTCGAAACTTCCTCCCGGCAAGTCGCTCTGGTCGTGGAGCTGGCGGGCATACGCAACCCATTCGTCAATCAGGATGAGACAAGGGCCATAGGCATTGAACAACTCACGCAGCCGGTCACCGGGGTTGGTGGCGCGTTCGTCATCGTGGGCAATGACGGCATAGGCATCTTTGCCGCCAAGTTGATAGGCCAGCTCCCCCCACAGAGTCCGCACGACCGTCCCATCGGGTTTGACCGTTGGGTTGCCGGGCGATAGTTTATTGCCGACCAACACCACCCGCCGCACCTTTGGTAACTCCGTCACACTGGCCTCGGTGAGCACCGTATCCACACCGGGCAACTCCGCAGGACGATACCCGGAAAAGAGATGATACAGCGCCAGCATCGAGTGGGTCTTCCCGCCGCCGAAGTTGGTCTGCAACTGCACCACCGGATCGCCGTCCTTGCCCGTGAGTCGCTTGACGGCGCCCACAAGTAATCGCTTCAGGCTCTCGGTCAAATAGGTACGACGGAAAAACTCTATCGGATCGCGATACTCGTCACTCCCTTCACCGAGATGCACCTGCCACAGATCGGCAGCAAATTCGGCCTGCTGGTAGCGTCCGCTGGCCACATCGGGATGCGGCGTCACGACCTCGCGCCAAGGCTTGAGCATGCCACTGGCCGCAGCCTCGATCAGCGAGCCGCCCGCCTTGCGCTTTTCGCTCCGCACCTGCTCGTCAAATCGGACCCGGAGCAGATCAAACTTCATGCGTTCGATCTCATCAGCCTGCACCGTGGCGGAAACCGCCGCAAGCAATCGGGCTGCTGAGTCAAGCGCCCGGTAGGTATCGTCAGTTGAGAACGACTCCTGGTGTGCCCATTTGTTGCGCCACTCGCGCAGCTCACTGACCAGACTACGTTCGGTAAATCCGAGGGTCTGACGAAACACCTCATTCCACTGCTCCCACATGATCTTCAGCAGTGCCGCAGTATCGAGATGAGGGGTATCATCGTCACGCCAGGCCAGCTCATTGCGCCAGGTACTGGTGACGCTCGTCACCCAATATTTGCCGTAGTGATTCTGCAACTCACGCTCGATGAAGGGTTGTAGCCCCTGACGCAGCAGTTCGAGCGCTTTCCCGATCCGTTCCTGGTTGGTGATGGCCATGCATTCCTCCTTGTGAGCAGCGAGTGGCAATGTGAGTCATTACGATGTGAACAGCACGGGAACAGGGGCGAACGCATCCTCCCGGCGGATATTCTGCAAGAGCGAGACGCCAGCATGCCAGAGGGCGATGATGGCGAAACCTCCTTCCCTACCTTAAACCTTCCTCCATATCTCGTACTTTTCTCGTACCAGCACATTATATAAAAGAAATATACTACCTGCCAACGCTGAATGGAACCCGATAGCCGACCTGTAGAGCACGGTGCGCCTGGTAGGGTATAGTACCACTGTGACCATACCACCCGCGTCTGTCGTTCCGCCGCCACTGTGGGGATAGGGATGTATCGCATCGTTTGGTCTCACAGTGGCCGTGGCAGGTGGCAACTACCACGATGTGGCCAGGTCGGCGGCCAGCGTTCCCTGCCAGCACCGTCGTGTTTCCTACAGAACGGAACGGCGACAATCATCCCTGATTGGCCGCTCCCTTCACCGCATGGCGTGGAGTGGCGCTACAGCCCATTCGGACTGCGTCTGGGGGTTTCGTGCACCCACCCTCCTGCGTCGACGAACGGAACGGTGTGAACGGATGGAAGCGGTGGGGCACGCGGGTGGCACGATGAGAGCTGGTTCTTCATACCAGAAGTGGTATAAGCCGGTACAAACTCTGCAATTGTTACTGACAACAATGTCAGATGGCGATCCAGGTTAACGTTCATCTCCAGAACCGATTCCCCTCAGTGCTTGACAAACGACCTCACCTGTCGCATCATAAGAGCGTGAAAAATGGCACAATCTCGCACAAAAGCCGCACATTTCGGCGATTATATCGATGGGGTGAAGCGGGGATTCACACCCTTGCCGTTCTGGTCGTGATTGAGCTAGGGTTCCTTAGCCCGCTGAGCTGTGTCATACATTGTTTCATTCACGACCTTCTGCGCGAGCGTAACTCGGCCGGTGTTTTTCTCTGCAACGTCCCATCATCATCTACGACGCTTGATCACGAGTTGCCGACATCGTCGCCTATCGAAACCGTGCGACCACGGGCGGTTTTTGAAACGCTGCCACCGGCGCAAATGATCACTCTTGTGATCATCGTTGTGATACTGCTGTTTCATCTGTCTCACCCCTCACTTTTACCCAGACTCTCCTGTGCTCCTCCGACACCGCCACCGCGCACCCTCCCAATTTTCCTGGCTGCTTGATTGTTTAAACCCTGGCTTAGACGTTGTCGGTCTTTCTTTGGGATAGGTGCGTTCAAGTGAATAAGGAGGACACCAATGAACCGTTTGAGTGCATGGCTGTTTACCCTTTTTCTGATCGCTGTCATCACCGGCTGCGGTGGTGGTAATCAGGCCACTTCGTCATCAACCTCGGCATCAACCAACGAACTGCCAGCGGCGCTCCGTGACACTTCTATCTCGGCAAAAGGCGATGCCAGGAAAGGGCAGGAGATTTTCGGGCAGTGTACTTCCTGTCATACCACAACGAAAGAAGTCCTAGTTGGGCCTGGATTAGCCGGTTTGTTTAGTGCTGAAGGACCGGTATTGCCGAAGGGGGTCGATTACAAAGGACTATTGCCCAACGGTAAAGAGCGCAGTGAAGCCAACATCGCCGAATGGATTCGTGTCGGAGGCACCGGTCGGATTGGCTATATGCCATCCCACGACCTTACCGACCAGCAAATGGCTGATTTGATGGCTTACTTACGGACCCTGAAGTAATGTATGACTAACCGGCGGTGATCATCACGATCTCCGCCGGTTGTATTTTCCCAACAATTAGGAACTGTTATGCAGCGCTCTTTCCTTGTGGGGGTAGTAGGCCTGTTTGTCCTTTTCTGCTTTACGCCAGTACGATCTGGCGATCTGGTAGACAATATCGTGCAACTGACCCGGCCGTTTCACCAACCCACGACACCGATCTACGAGCTACTCGACCAGATCGACCGTCAGGATCACTTAGCGATTCGTCATGTGGCTGTCCGGCTTCGTCAACCGGCTGCGCTTCACCTGCTGCGTCAAGCCTGGCAGCAGGCTCATCAACCACCGATCATCGTCTTAGGGCCGTACCGGTCTCCTGCGTTTCCACTCCCCGGTGCCGAGCTGGTGATCCCACTTCGCCTGACCTGTCACCACGGGAATGCACAGTTTGCGGTCACGGTCACCTTCACCGTACAAGGTTGGCAGGTCTCTGACATCCGGTTGCCCTATTCCAACCCCTAGGACGATAACCGCAGGTGTGAAACCAACTGAACCGCAGCTGACCTGCGTCGCAGCGTCGGTTGCGGTTCGGAGTATAATACGCAGCATAATCATCATCGCTGTTGAATGCAAAGGAACAACCATGGCAGAGCTACGCGATTTCCTCGAAATTCCCTATGAGCAGTTGGAAGAGCTGAACTTGAGCGTCAAGCGCCAGCGCCTGGCCAGAGTCTCGCTAGAGGTGATGCGCGAAGAACGGATGCGCTACCTGACCGATGAGCGCCGGATCAAGGCGGTCACCGTCTGTTTTACCGATCTCGAAGGCCGGTTGCACATGCTCGATTACGACAAAAAGTTTCTGTTGACTTCGGCTGACAACCTCACCTTTGACGGCTCATCGGTACGAGGCTTCTCGGTACAGGCCGAATCGGATCTGCGGCTTGCGATTGACTGGTCAGCCTTCTACTGGCTACCGGCTGATATTTTTGGGCCGGGGAAGGTGCTGGTATTTGGGTATGTGCTCAATCAAGATGGTACGCCTTACGAAGCCGATATGCGTGGACGGCTGCACCGCTACGTGAATGAACTGTACCAGCGTGATGGTCTCACCTGTAACGTCGCGACCGAGATCGAAGGGTTCTTGTTCAAAGGTCGCAATGCCGAACAGCGCTTCCGTGAAACCGGTGAGTTTACGATGGTCAGCACCGGTGGCTATTACCACTCGCTACCCGGCGATCCGCTCCGTCAGTTTATCGACATGGCAGCGGAAGCGCAGCGAGCAATGGGGTTTGAGAATGAGAAAGATCACCCAGAGGTAGCGCCATCGCAGTTTGAGATGAACTACAGCTACACCGAAGCCACGATTGCTGCCGACCAGATTCTCCTGTACAAGTTGATCTGTCGTCAGGTAGCCAGCAAGCTCGATATGACGGCCTGTTTCTTACCCAAGCCCGTTACCGGTGTGAATGGTAATGGAATGCACACGAACATCTCGCTATCGCGTCAGGGCGTCAATCTCTTCTACGATGCCAATGGCCCTGAACAACTTTCAGAACTGGCCTGGAGATTCATTGATCGCATTCTCAATAGTGCTCAGGATCTCTGTTTGATCTTGAATTCGAGCGTCAACGCATACCGACGGCTCGATCCTCATTTCGAGGCACCCAATCAGATCAAAGCCTCACCGACTGACCGCGGCTCGATGATCCGCATTCCGATCGGCAACGCTCGTTCGGCCCGGATCGAGGTGCGCTCAATTGCTCCTGATGCCAACCCCTATATGGCGATCTATGCCTTACTGCGCACCGGTCTTGAAGGACCACTACCAACTACTGATGTTCGTAATGGTACAGCAACCCTTCCCGACAACATCTACGACGCCATTACCAACTTCCGCCAGAGTGCATTCATGGCAAGTATTCTCGGTGAAGGGGTACACAGCCGGTTTGCCGATCTCAAGCTGATCGTTGCCGACCGTTGTCCGCGGAAGTTAGGGACACTGATCAAGCGTGCCGAAGTGCAATTTCACCACGAAGTAACGAATCAGTACTTGTGGAGCCGGTTTTAAATACTGCCTGACGATGTGCAAAAGGGAACGCAATGGCGCGATCCCTTTTTCTTGATCCTGATAATAAATACAAAGGGGTATTACAACGCCACAATTGCCGCAGCTAGCACGAAGCAGTACCAGTACGTGTACATCATGTACGAGACGTGATCGGCATGAGGGTTACGAAGCAACAACACTCGACCGCCAATCACCACGCAAAGCGCTGCAAGCAGAACATCAAGTAGCAGTGTACCGGCACTGAGACCTGTTGGGACAAAGAGGGCAATGTGTGAGAGCACTGCCAGCAATATGAAAGCAATTGCAACAAATATGCGGGTAGGCCACTCACCAAACACGATTGGCATGGTACGGCGTCGGTTCATCCGATCTCCTTCTATGTCACGTAGGTCTTGCAACGATGCGTTTGACAACAACGTAATCGCAGGAACCAGTAACCATGTCCAGGCTTCCAGTGTTAATGGTCGTACCATTTGCCATGCGGCTGCTAATTGCGCGATTGCACCGAGCACCATCGAAAGGTTCTTCAGCCAATAATGACGGGCCCAATGACCAAAGTTGTGTAGTGTCAGTGTGACTTGCCACAGCAAGGTCCATTCCAGTACCCCTAACCACCAGCCGAGCAGCGAGAATAATCCCATTGCGATCACCCAGCGGATGAAGGCACCTTGCCGCGACACGAGTCCTTGCACGAGCGGTCGATCCGGTTTGTTCAGGCGATCCTCGGCCTCACCGGCCAATTGGTTAGAGATGCAAAAGCAGATGCAGTAGAGCCAAAAATAGATAGCACCCCAGAAAATGAGATTTGGCAAGGTGCTCCAATTGAGCTGATCACTGTGCCAGGCCGCCAGCACAAAAAGCAGACCCGGAATAACCGTTGCTGAAATGTCGTACCGATTGAATCGCCAGTGGAGAATGATTTCAGAGCGGATAATGGAGAGCCAGCGGAATGATTTGATAGCCGGAAAACTGACTGAAGTGTGCATTGTTGGCTCCTGAAAACGTGAAGTGTTGCTCTTAGAATACATCGTAGATGATACTAGCTGTACAATGTTTTTTCAACTGTTTTCAGCAATGATTTGTACGAGAATGTTTTGCCAAAACGAATGAACTCAATCGCAACGGTCTTCCTCTATAAAGGCACCTGTCCACCTTCTGACTCGTTTGGAAGAATATACGAGAAAGCTTTGTGCTTCCGTATCCTATAGTTTCAGGGTGTCAGTCTTTCGGTAAGACACAGTAGACACCTCTTACGATGACAATGGTACTTAACACAGAACAGATATACTTGTAAGACCGTCAACTGATACCATTTGCTCAGCAGTATAGCATAGGCGTTAGCTTGTCGATACAGAATGTTGCGAAGAGTCTATTTGTTTTTATTCTACAAAGCCGTATAATTTACGATATATCTCTGGCTAAAAAGGTTACAAACAGGGGCGCGCCATGAGTAACACACAACCGTCGCTTGAACAACTATACCGGCAAATCGTCCGAACAGTTGCCCTTGGCACGTTGATAATTGCACTTATTGCTTTCGTTGTTTCACTAGTGGCCTACCTCGTTAGCCAGAGCATTTTCATTGTTGTCATCCTGACAATCACAGTGATTACTATCATTGGTTGTAGCCTGACCTTACTTTTACTGGTCCGTAATTATCAACTCTGGCAGGCAATTGCAACGTTTGGGATCATGGTCATTAGCTGTGAGGTAGCAATTGCTGTTTGGCTCTCTGAAATAAGCCTGTCTGTCGTACCATTTCTCTCTGTTATTATCTTATTAGCAGGATTGCAAGGGAACCGAGCTTTCTCAATCATCACTTTACTTGTCTGTATCGGAGCAGCAATTCCAATCATAACCTTTAACCAATCGCCTAATGGGTTGCGTATCGATCCTCATTTAGTAACTTTTTTAGAAGCAAGCAGTATTACCGCTCTATTCATCGCCCTTTGGGCCTTCCTTGATCGCATCTTTGCCGCCCAAATGCAGGCATTGTACATTGCTGATCAGCGTGCGGAAGAGGCTGAAGCTGCTCGGAATACGGCAGAGGCTGCCCGTCAGGAGATTGAACGGCGTGCACTCGAGCAGCAACGATTGCTTGAACTGGTTGCTGTTCTTGAGTTGCCGGTATTGACGATTGACGAACGAGTTTTGCTGGTGCCCCTGGTTGGACACCTCGACAGTCGGCGGGCCGAGGCGTTGCGCCAGCGGGTGCTGAAGGTTGTTGCCGAACGTCGTGCTCAGGCAGTGATTATTGATGTTAGCGGCATCACGATTATCGACACGGCAGTTGCCAGAGCTTTGATTGATACCGCTACAGCGATTCGGTTACTCGGTGCGCGCACGCTGATCAGTGGCATTGGTCCTGCGGTGGCGCAAACGTTGGTTCATCTCAATATCGGTCTGGAAGAGGTAGTAACGGCGCCGAATCCTGAGGCTGCCCTCCGACTCGCCCGTGCTACGGTTGGTGTGTAATCGGTTACAGGATATACCCGGTTATGACTGTACCTTCGTCTGGAATATGTCATCTCGCTCAGTATTGACACCTTCCCCGACGATCCCACAGCAAGCCTTTGCTCACCGTGTGTATCCTAGTAAGGATGCAGGGCTTTTCAGCATAAGAGCCTCTTTGAAATATCCTGTCACAGAAGCAGATCGTTTAGTGTGCAGCGGCGCTGCGCCTGTACACAGTGATGCGTCGGTCGGAGCGGTATCCGTTGCACCGCTATCCGCCAGGACGATGGCCATAGGATGCACCTGATGGCGGCGCTGTTGGGTGAACCGTGTGGGCACGGCAACCGGTCGGAGTGAGGCAGCGCTTCTCCCTACAAGAGTTGTCCACGACGATGGGCATTGAACCGGTGATACCGAATGTTGTCGCATTTTAGGGAGATGATGTGTTCGGATGGTACATCAATCTAACCGGGAGCGTCCTGCTGACCGGTGCAACCACGCTATCCCCCTCGCTGGCGCGGGATAGCGCAGATGGACGGCGTGGAACCTCGCTCTGTCCGCCCCGCGTGCGCCTGCTGACCGGTGCAACCGCGCTGTCCCCCCTGCTGGCGCGAGACAGCGCAAATGAGCGGCGTGGA
>NZ_JPIM01000094.1 GCF_000735195.1 Chloroflexus sp. MS-G | reverse complement strand
GTCGGGCACGGCGGGGACGAGTAGCATCAACAAGACAAACAGGGGGGATAGCGCACGGTTGGCACAGAAAACAGTGCACCTCCGCACGTGCCACAGACGAGTTGGGAATCGCTTTCTTGCTCGCAATCTTCATTTCCTCTCCTCATTGTACCTCTACCAAGTCTGGTGAGAATGTTGAGAGGCCCTGATAGAAAGGAAACCGACATTGCTTTGCCCAACATTTGGGTTCTCCTGCATCGAATTGATAGGTAACCCTGACGTAAACATTCGCTACTTTCTGCATTCACCATGCCGGATTAATTGCACAATTTTTTGCGACGTGTTGCACTAGAAATTTCCATAGTTCGTGCCGATTGACACAATCTTGAAGACAGGTATAATTCCCTATGACACCTCTGCTTGCGTCGGTGGATTCTGCGATGACTCGCTGCGAGGCAATATATGCTTGAACCGTATGTTCCGGTACTCATTCTATTTCTCATTGCTGTCTTCATTGCCGTCTTCGTCATCACGTTATCGGCGCTGCTCGGACCCCGACGGAGCACGCCGCGGAAACTGGCACCTTACGAGTCGGGTATGGACCCGGTTGGACCGGCCATTCGGCGTATTCCGGTGAAGTTCTATGTCGTGGCGATGCTCTTCATCGTCTTCGACATTGAAGTCGTCTTCTTCTACCCCTTTGCCCTTGTCTTCCGCCAGCTCGGCCCAGCCGGTCTTGTCATCATGGGAGTCTTTTTCGTCGTGCTTCTCGTCGGCTTTATTTATGAATGGAAGAAAGGGGCGTTGCGATGGGAATAGAAGAAAAAGCCGGGAATCTCGGCATTGTCACCACAACGCTCGAGACGGTTGTGAACTGGGGGCGAACGAATGCGATGTGGCCCCTGCTATTTGGTTTGGCATGCTGCGCTATCGAGATGATGGGGGCACAGGCGAGCAATTACGACCTTTCACGGTTTGGGATGGAGTTAAACCGGGCCTCACCCCGCCAGGCCGATCTGATGATTGTTGCTGGACGGGTCTCGCGGAAGATGGCACCAGTGGTACGTCGCCTGTACGATCAGATGCCCGAACCAAAATGGGTCATCGCGATGGGTGACTGTGCCGCCTGTGGCGGTATTTTCAATAACTATGCGATCGTTCAGGGAGTCGACGAGGTTGTGCCGGTTGATGTCTACGTTGCCGGTTGTCCGCCCCGCCCTGAAGCACTGATCGATGGGATCATGATGTTGCATCAGAAAGTGATGCGCGAGAAGATTAGTGGGCGGAAGGAATCGCCGATCCGTATCGATCAGCCCCTGGTGCAGGTGAAGTGATATGGATAATCAGACGGTACTTACTGCATTACGCGAGAAATTTGCCGGTGAGATTCTGGCTGTGAATGAGTTTCGCGGCGACCTGAGCCTGACACTCACGCCACAAGGATATGTGGCGGTAGCCCGCTTTTTGCGTGATGATCCAGCGTTTGCCTATACGTTCCTCGAAAATCTCTGTGGCGTCGATTACCTTGGGCGCACACCTCGTTTCGAGGTTGTCGCGCATCTGACCAGTATGCGCCATCGCCATCGGGTGTGTCTTAAAGTTGGGTGTGATGAGCCAGAACCGACAGTGCCGTCACTCACGCCACTCTTCCCAACGGCGAATTATCAGGAGCGGGAGGCATTCGATCTGTTAGGCATCCGGTTTGAAGGCCATCCTTCGCTCACCCGCATTTTACTGCCTGATGATTGGGTTGGTCATCCGCTGCGTAAGGATCATCCGCTTGGCGATGAAGAGGTTGCGTTTACGTTCAATCAAGATCGCATCTACGCTCATAAGCCATTTGTAAAGGAGTAGGTGCATGACCGAATCGATCACTGTTCCGACGCCACAACAGATTATCGAGCCGGCGGTCGCAGGTCGCACCGAGACGATGGTGCTCAATATGGGACCGCATCACCCCAGTACTCACGGTGTGTTGCGGTTGGTGCTTGAACTTGATGGTGAAGTGGTCGTTAATGTCGCACCTGATGTCGGGTACCTGCACACCGGAATTGAAAAGACGATGGAGAGCAAGACGTACCAGAAGGCGGTGGTCCTCACCGACCGGATGGATTATCTGGCGCCGCTCTCCAATAATCTTTGCTATGCGCTGGCAGTTGAAAAATTGCTCGATGTTGAAATTCCCGAACGTGCCCAGATTGCGCGAGTGTTGCTCGTCGAGTTGCAGCGGATCGCGTCACACCTAGTCTGGCTCGGTACGCACGCGCTTGATCTGGCGGCAATGAGCGTTTTTCTGTATGCGTTCCGCGAGCGTGAGCAGATTCTCGACATCTTTGAGCTGGTTTCCGGTGCACGGATGATGACCAGCTATTTCCGGATCGGTGGTCTAGCCTACGATCTACCGTCCGATTTTATTCCGACGGTGGAGCAGTTCCTCGCCATTATGCCATCTCGGATCGACGAGTACGAAGATTTGCTGACGACGAATCCGCTATGGCTAGAGCGGACGGTCGGGGTAGGGGTGATTGATGCCCAATCGGCGATTGCCCTCGGCCTGACCGGCGCAAATTTGCGGGCAACCGGTGTTGCATATGATGTACGCAAGGCGATGCCTTACAGCGGTTATGAAACCTATTCGTTTGAGATCCCTGTAGGCAAGAATGGCGATATTTATGACCGCTATCGGGTACGAATCGCCGAGATGCGCCAAAGTGTGAAGATCATCCAGCAAGCGACTGAGCGTTTGCGTGAGTTGGGGCCGGGGCCGGTTGTCACACCGAATCGCAAGGTAGCTCCGCCGCCAAAGCGTGAGATCACCGAGAGTATGGAAGCCCTTATTCACCATTTTAAGCTGTGGACTGAAGGTTTCAAACCACCACGTGGTGATGCTTACGTCAGTATCGAGTCGCCACGCGGTATTCTTGGTTGCTACGTGGTGAGTGATGGTAGTCCAAAGCCGTGGCGCGTCCATTTCCGTGCCCCATCGTTCATTAATCTGCAAAGTCTGGCCCATATGGCAAAGGGGCGGATGGTTGCCGACCTGGTTGCGTTAATTGCCAGTCTCGATCCGGTGTTGGGTGAAGTGGATCGATAACCGAATCATGCACGGTATATGCTGTAACCTGCTGGCACTGCGTAAGCAGTGCGTACCAGGATAAAGAAGAGCTGCGGAGGGGATTTGTGACTCTGCTCGACATACATCAAGCTGAGATTGAGACCATTCTTGCTCGTTACGCCAGTAAGCGTAGTGCGGTGTTACCCCTATTGTACCTGGCTCAGGACACGTATGGTTATCTGACCGATGAGGCGATTCGTGAGGTGGCGACGATTCTCGATTTGCCACCAACCGATGTCTTCGAGGTCGTAGGATTTTATACGCTCTTTTACAATCGTCCGGTAGGTACCTGGGTATTACAAGTTTGCGACGACGTACCGTGCTGTTTTTGTGGAGCCGAGGAGTTGATCGCTGCCTTAAAACATTCGCTCGGTATCAACGAGGAAGAAACGACACCCGATGGGATGTTTACTCTGCAACGGGTGAAGTGTCTGGCGGCATGTGATCGGGCACCGGTCTTGCAGGCTAACCTCGATTATGTGTACGATGTCACACCCGATCGCGTCGACACCTTGCTCAACAACCTGCGTGAGCGTGCTGCCGAAGCACGGAAGCGCGGCGTGAGTGGCCGCTTCGCCGAAGATTATGAGTTCACCCGTGATGGCCGTTTGGTTCAGATTGAACGGTTTTCACCCTATCGGCCACGTGAGTTCGCTGGCGAAGCGTCACCACCGCCGGTAACACCACCCCCGGCGGTGGCGCCAGAGGCCGATTCGGGGATTGATCGCCCAGAAACGCGCAAGGCTTCGCCGTTGTGATGTTATTCTGAGCAGTTCGCTATTCAGTGCGCTAGAAAGTTGATTTCGATGGGGCTGACTGAACATATCGTGATGCGGGAACTCGATATTCCCGACATTTCCGATTTTGCTGTTTACCGTCGCCATGGTGGTTGGGAAGCGTATCGCTACGCCTTAACTGAGAAAACTCCGGCTGATATTGTACAGATGGTGAAAGACTCGGGACTGCGCGGTCGGGGCGGCGCTGGCTTCCCAACCGGGGTAAAGTGGGGCTTTCTCCCTAAAGGTGTCTATCCGCGCTATCTGCTCTGCAATTGTGACGAGTCTGAGCCAGGAACGTTCAATAATCATCAAATTATCGACAAAAATCCCCATCAGCTCATTGAAGGAGTGGCACTATCGGCTTACGCGATTGAAGCGAATGTCGCGTACATCTATATGCGTGGCGAGTTTGCCGCTGCCGCACGCACTCTTGAGCGAGCGATTGCCCAGGCCTATGAAGCCGGTTTTCTCGGCAAGAACATTTTGGGCACCGGCTTTGATCTCGATATTTATGTTCATCGCGGCGCTGGCGCCTATATCTGCGGTGAAGAGACTGCCCTGATGGAGTCGCTGGAGGGGAAAATCGGTCAACCACGCCTCAAGCCACCCTTCCCGGCAGTTGCCGGTCTGTATGGCAAACCAACGATTATCAATAACGTCGAAACGCTGGCAAACGTTCCTCGCATCGTCGAGAAGGGAGTGGCCTGGTACCGCTCACACGGAACCGAGAAGAGTCCTGGTACAAAGTGTTTTTCTCTCAGTGGTCACGTGAATCGTCCTGGCAACTATGAACTACCGTTCGGCGTGCCACTCCGCGAGTTGATCGAGTCGCCCGAATACGGTGGCGGTATGAAGGGTGGTCGTCCGGTCAAGATTATCATTCCCGGTGGTGCCTCTGCGCCATGGCTCACTGCCGACCATCTGGATATTCCGCTCGACTACGAGAGTCTGGCCGCTGCCGGTTCGATGCTCGGTTCAGGAGGCGTTATTGTGCTGAACGATACCGTATCAGCCCCCTATGTCGCGTACAAGATGGACGAATTTTTCAAACACGAGAGTTGCGGGAAGTGTACACCTTGCCGTGAAGGGACGCACTGGCTGGTGCGCACTTTACACCGGATGGTTGAAGAAGGGCACGCGACCGCTGCTGACATCGACACGCTGCATAGCATCTACCGCCAGATGGCCGGAAATTGCTTCTGCTTGCTCGGCGAAAGCGCCGTTATGCCAATCAAGAGTGCGTTGCAGCTCTTCCCGCACGAGTTTGAAGCGCTGGTAAAGCGCAGCAGTAGCCGGAATGGGCATCAGATTCCGCTTATCGTTCGGCACTAAACGGATTGACCATTAGCACATCGTGGGCTGCGATGTGCTTTAGCATAAGGTAACGTGCAATGTCAGATGTAACGCTTACCATCGATGGAGTGCAGGTAACTGTGCCTGCCGGTACCAATATTGTTGATGCTGCCCGCCAGGCAGGGATCGCAATCCCGGTCTTTTGTTACCATCCACGACTTAAACCGGTTGGGATGTGTCGGATGTGTTTAGTGCAGGTTGGCACGCCGAAAGTTGATCCGGCAACTCGTCAACCGGTACTTGACGCCAATGGTCAGCCGGTGATTGCCATGATGCCGAAGTTGCAAACCGCCTGTACGACACCGGTTAGTCCGGGGATGGTAGTGAAGACTACCACCGAAGAGGTGCGGTTTGCGCAACGGGGTATTCTTGAGTTCCTGCTCACATCACACCCGCTCGATTGTCCGGTATGTGACAAAGGCGGTGAGTGTCCGTTGCAGAATCTGACCATGGGCTGGGGTCCGGCGGTTTCACGCTTTGACTACAACGATAAGGTGCATTTCGAGAAGCCGGTAAAGCTAGGCGATCTCATCTACCTTGACCGCGAGCGCTGTATTCTCTGTGGTCGTTGTGTACGTTTCCAGGATGAAATCGCCGATGATCCGGTGCTTGGGTTCGACAACCGTGGTCGCAACTGGATGATTATCTCAAAGTCGGATCCGCCTTTCAACAGCAAGTTTTCCGGTAACACGACCGATATTTGTCCAGTTGGTGCGCTAACCAGCAGCGATTTTCGGTTTAAGGCACGGGTCTGGGAGTTGCAGAGTAAGCCGGTGGTCTGTACCCTTTGTCCAGTTGGCTGCAACTTGACGCTCGATATGCGTCATGACCGTCTGATGCGGGTGATGCCACGCGAAAATGCAGCGGTCAACGACATCTGGATTTGCGATAAGGGACGCTACGGCCATCGCTTTATCGAAGCACCTGATCGGCTGACAACACCGCTGGTACGGCGCAATGGGAAGCTTGTTCCGGTAAGTTGGGATGAAGCCCTCGAAGTCGTTGCCGATCAGTTGACCCTCATTCGCGCACGTCATGGCGGACAGGCGCTGGCCGGTTTGGCCGGCCCACAGCTCAGCAACGAAGACCTCTACCTGTTCCAGAAGTTATTGCGCGAACTGGGGAGCGAGAATATCGATACCGGTATCGGCGGACCGGCAGCCCTGCCACCCGATGAGATTGGTGGCTGGCTGGCGCCTGGCCCTAACACTGATCTAAGCAAACTGGGATCAGGAACCGTCGTGTTGGTAATTGGTGCCGATCCTGAAGAAGAAGCGCCACTTTATATGCTGCGGTTGCGTGGCATTGCCCAACGGGGAGGCAAGCTGGTTGTTGCCGGCTTGCGGCCAACGAAACTTGAGCGCTCGGCAACGCAGGTTGTGCGCTACCGCCCTGAAGGTGAACTGGCTTTCGTTCAGGGACTATTGAAGGCCGCGCTTGAACATAGTTCCCGGACAGCCACCCTCGAGCGATTGGCAGGCTGGAAAGAACTCCGTGCGGCGCTAGAACGAGTTTCTCTGAACAATCTGGCCACTGCTTGCGGTTTGACGGTTGACGGGTTAAACCAACTGGCAAAAGATTTTCTGACTGCCAGTCAAAGCCTAATTGTCTATGGCTGGGAAGCACGTAGTGCAGGGCCGGCCCTAACCGAAGCGCTGGCTGCACTGATGTTGCTCAGTGGACGCACCGGTACGGCAAATAACGGTATCATTGCCCTGTTACCCGGAGGCAACAGTCGCGGCGCGATTGAAATGGGAGTGCGACCTGATGCCGGGCCGGGGTATACACCGCGCAAGCAGCGTGGCCTGGATGCCAACGGTATCTGGGATGCGGCGAGAGAGGGAAAGGTACGGGCTATCTGGTTGGCCGGTGTCGATCCGGCAGCAAAACTTCCGGTGGCGCGGGCGGCACTCGAAGCGGCTGAATTTGTGATCGTACAAGACCTCTTCCTGACGGCCAGTGCGGAATATGCCGATGTTGTCTTGCCGACAGCCAGTGTTGCCGAGCGCGAAGGAACCTACACCAACGCCGAGCGACGGGTGCAGCGGTCGCGACAGGCCTGCGCTCCGGTTGGTGAGTCACGGCCAGACTGGCAGATCGTTGCCGCAGTTGCCCAGGCTCTGGCGATGGTGCCAATTGGCGGTGGGCGAAATGGGCCGATCCCGGTAACTACCGAGGCCTGGTCGTATATGGTAGCCGCCGATGTAGGAAATGAGATCGCAGCCCAAGTGCCAGGCTATGCCGGAATAACGTATGCAGCGTTGGCCGCAACCGGTACCGGCGGAAGCTGGGGACGGCAGTTCGATGATGCCATTTATTACGATGGCACCAGCTACACCAATACCGAAGGTGTCGGTCTGGTCTTACCGGCTTTGGCAAGCAAAGGAACGGTAAACCTCACCTTTACCGGCAAAGTCACTCGTTTCGCTGATGAGCGACCAATGCTGCTTCTCGAACAGGTGTTAGCCTACGACGGTGACCGCCATCTGCGCGGTTCTAAGCTACAAAGCCTGATACCACGTGGATACGCGGCAATCAGCGCTGACGACGCAGCAAAGCTGAACATTCATAGTGGTGATCGGGTGCGGTTGATCTCAGCAGCCGGTGAAATGGTCATCCCTGCTCGGGTGCTAGCCGATGTTCCAAATGGTATCATTCTGCTACCTGCCGGCCTGGCTGATGTTATGGCCGCTGAGATCGAGACCGGACCGCGTACACGGGTGAACCTGGCGAAAGTCGTAACGGAGTAGCTGCAAGCGCTGATCTATGGGCTGGATGTGCATTCGGATCAGCACTGAGGGACATACGTATGGATTGGCTGACCATCCTGATCATCGTGATCCAATGTTTTGTTATTACGCTAGCGGTGACAACCGCCTTCGCGTATCTAACCCTGTTTGAACGACGGATTCTGGCACGGCTCCAAAATCGGGTCGGACCGAATCGGGCCGGGCCGGCAGGGTTGCTTCAACCAGCCGCCGATGCGGTCAAACTCTTCTTCAAAGAAGATATTGTACCGGCAATGGCCGATAAACCGGTGTATCTCCTCGCTCCGGCAGTAGCGGTTATTCCAGCGCTCATCATTTGGGCGGTTATTCCGTTTGGCTGTCTTAACCTGAACTGGGATTATCAGGCCTGTTATGATCCGGCGCGCACCAACCTCTGGAACATTCTGCAAATTACCGATCTGAACATCGGTGTGCTCTATGTACTGGCCGTAACCAGCATCGGCGTCTATGGGATCACCCTGGCCGGTTGGGCCTCGAACAACAAATACTCAATGCTCGGCGGCATCCGTTCCTCGGCACAGCTCATCTCTTACGAACTGGCGTTAGGTTGTGCTGTGCTCAGTGTGGTGATGACGTATGGCACCCTTTCAACGCATGAGATTGTCACCCAACAGCAGGGAGGGTTGTGGGGAATTATTCCGCAACTGCTAGGTTTTGTCCTCTACATGATCGCTGCCACTGCCGAGGTCGTGCGTGCGCCTTTCGATCTGGTTGAAGCTGAGCAAGAGCTGACGGGTGGTTATAACACCGAATACGGTTCAATGAAATTTGCCCTCTTCTTCATGGCCGAGTACATCAAACTGATAGCCGTCTCGGCATTGGCGGTAACCTTCTTCTTCGGGGGCTGGCATTTTCCAGGTCTCGACATTCTCGGGCGTGAGGTAACGGCGCTGGCAGGGCCGGTAGCGGGAAGCATTGTCTTTGGGATTGTCTCGCTTGGCGCCTTTTTGCTAAAGGTGGTCGTGTTTCTCTTCATCTCGGTATGGGTACGTGCATCCTGGCCACGATTGCGGTACGACCGCCTGATGGATTTGGGCTGGAAATGGTTGTTACCGGTCGGTTTGCTCAACCTGGTCTATACAACGGTGGTTATCATCTTGATTCCTGATCGGGTCGTACATTCGTGGGTGCTGTTCGGTTTAGGGGCGATCACCATCGCCATCGCCATCGGCTTCAACCGCACGCCCAAACCGATTGATAATGTAACCCTGGTGAAGGACATCCAACTACCGAACTGAGCCGCTACACACGTGATTCGATTTGTGGGTGAAAACGAACGTCGTGCGGCAAGCGAAGCATTCGACCCGCTGAAAGGGATAGCTCATGATCAGAGAACTGGTTAAGGGGTTAGGAACAACACTGCGTTACATGTTTAAGCGACCGGTCACCGTACAGTATCCAGAGGTGAAACGACCGGTACGTGAACGTTTTCGTGGTCGTCACGAACTAAAACGGTTCGCTAATGGACAGGAACGCTGCATCGGCTGCGCTCTCTGCGCTGCTGCCTGCCCGGCAGATGCAATTCTGGTGATTCCAGCCGAGAACGATCCGGCCAACCCACGCTCACCGGGCGAACGGTACGCAGCGGTTTATGAAATTAATATGCTGCGCTGCATCTTCTGTGGTTATTGCGAAGATGCCTGTCCGACGAACGCCATTGTGCTCGAGCATCAGTACGAGTTGAGCTTCTATGATCGTCGGGCAGCCATCTATACCAAAGAGATGCTGTTAGTGCCACCGGATAAAGGCCATGGTGAACCACCGCCAATTTTACAGCAGCTCAATCGGCAACCAAGCCCACCGGCCAAGATTGATCTATAGACGACTGACACGGCATAGTTGGAGATCATCTGAGATACGCTGGTAAGCGGAGCACAGAGTATGGAACTTATCTTATTTCTTATTACCGCACTGATTGCGATTGTAGGTGCCGTAGCAATGCTGGTCTCACGGAACGCAGTGCATAGTGCGCTCTTTTTGCTGCTGAACTTTGCTGCGATTGCGGTGCTCTTTTTGTTGCTACAGGCTCCTTTTCTGTTTACAATTCAGCTTACCGTCTATGCCGGCGCGATCATGGTGCTGTTTCTCTTCGTAGTCATGCTCTTGGGTGCGGAAAAGGTAGAAGACACGCCAGATCGGATTGCCTGGCAACAACCACTGGCGTTGCTGCTGGGATTAGCATTGTTGGTCGTGTCGGTCGTAGTCGGCCTGGGTGGGGCGACGAATCCGCCACCGGAGAGTGAGGCGCTGATTCAATTCAGTGATCCGCGGACATTAGGGGCATTGCTCTTTACCGACTACCTCCTGCCATTTGAGGTGACCGGCTTTATTTTGCTGATCGCGGTCATTGGGGTAGTAGTACTGAATCAGCGCGGGAGGAAAATCTAATGGTGCCCACCTCGTATTATGTATTGCTCAGCGCCATCTTGTTTACCATTGGGGTGTTGGGGGTATTACTGCGGCGAAACGCAATTGTGATCTTCATGGCGGTTGAGTTGATGCTCAATGCCGCAAACCTGGCGCTCGTCGCCTTTGCCCGCGAACGTCTAGGCGTCGAGGCCCAGGTCATCGTCTTCTTTGTCATTACGGTGGCGGCTGCCGAAGTAGCAGTCGGTCTGGCACTGCTGGTTGCCATCTTCCGTACCAAGCGTACCGCCGATGTAGACGAAGTCAGTACATTGAAGGGCTAGCCAACCATGGAACTGTTGATCTGGCTTATTCCGCTGTTGCCATTCATTGGCTTTCTGTTAAATGTGTTTGTGATTCGCCGCGAACGAACAGCCGGATTGGTGGCGAGTGGGATGGTAGCCGCCGCATTCGTGGTGACACTTATCGCGGTAGGGGTGTTAGCCAGTATGCCACCGGAAGAGCGGCGGATCGTCAGCACTGCCTGGGAATGGATCAACACCGGCAGTTTTCAGGTACCGTTTGCGATTATGTTTGATCCGCTGACAGCAGTCATGGCACTGCTGATTACCGGTGTTGGTGCACTTATTCACGTCTACTCGATTGGCTACATGCATGGTGACCCGCGGGTGGTGCGTTATTTCGCCTACCTCAATCTGTTCGTCACCATGATGCTCTTCCTGGTGATGGCAAACAACCTCCTGCTGCTCTTCCTGGGATGGGAAGGGGTTGGTCTCTGCTCGTTCCTTTTGATCGGTTTCTGGTTCGAGCGCAAGACAGCCGGTGAAGCGGCAGTGAAAGCATTTGTGGTCAATCGCATCGGTGATGCTGCATTTATACTGGCAATGCTGGCGATTTTTACCTACTTTGGAACACTCAATTTCTACAGCGAGGGTGAAGGTGGCGCACTCGGCTTTCTTGAGCGGGTAGGCGATATTGCTGGCTTGCGCGTCGGTCCCAACTGGCAACCGATCTTTGTGAGCACAGCGATCTCGTTTTTGCTGCTGATCGGCGCCACCGGCAAGAGTGCACAATTTCCGCTCTTCGTCTGGTTACCTGATGCAATGGCCGGTCCAACCCCAGTATCGGCACTGATTCACGCGGCAACGATGGTGACCGGCGGTGTTTATTTAATGGCGCGCACCGAACCACTGTTCGTCGCCTCGTTCACGACGCAGGGATGGGTGACATGGATCGGTGCATTAACTGCCCTGATGGCCGGAACGGCGGCGATGGCCCAATGGGACATCAAGCGGGTGCTGGCATATAGTACTGTTTCGCAGTTAGGCTTTATGGTGGCAGCCTGTGGGATGGGGGCGTATGTGGCAGCGATCTTCCACTTGCTGACCCACGGTATTTTCAAGGCATTACTCTTCCTGGCTGCTGGTTCGGTTATTCACGGCACACACGACACCCAGGACATGCGGCGAATGGGTGGATTGAAAGACGCAATGCCGGTAACGTTCCGCACGTATCTGATCGGTGCGTTAGCACTGGCCGGTATCTTCCCGCTGGCCGGTTTCTGGAGCAAAGATGAGATTTTGGCGCACGCGGTTGGGCACGGCCATACACCAATTTTCATTATTCTTTTCATCACCTCACTGTTCACTGCCTTTTATATGGGTCGCCAGGTAGCATTGATCTTCTTTGGCACGCAACGCGATCCCAGTTACCATCCGCATGAAAGTCCGCAGGTGATGACCGTTCCGCTGATTGTGTTAGCCGTCGGAGCTATCATTGGTGGTGCGATCAATCTCCCAGTTCTGCACTGGCTGACCGATTGGCTGGAGCCGGTTTTGCACGAGCAGGCCGGCGAATTCAACCTCTGGCTGGCCCTGATCGCGACCATCGGGGCAGTAGGAATGGGATATTTGGGCTGGTGGATTTACACCACTAACGCCGCCAAAATTAAGATCGGCGGCAAAGACCCAATCTATCGCTACAGCGGTGACATCTGGGAAGGCATGGCAGAGGCCTGGTACCTTGATCGTCTCTATCAGCGCACGGTTGTTGCTGGCTTTGAGCGCTTATCAGATTTCCTGGCCCGCGTGTTCGATCCACAGGGTGTTGACGGTCTGGTGATGGGAGTTGGTCGGTTCTTTGGCGGTTTGGCCAACAGTCTGCGTGCAGTACAAACCGGTTACGTTCGCACGTATGCGCTCGTTTTCACGGTTGGCGTATTGCTTGTGATCGGGTTTATGCTCTGGATTGCTCGCTAACAGAAATATTGTACGATCGCATCCACGATTGATGCCGTACCTGTCGGTAACTACTGTCTACACTGAACCGGAGTGCAGAAAACGGTTGGTCGTGAACTGCTGATGAGGCATATCAACCTCGTTGTAAGAGGAGCATCATCCTAACCAGGATAGCTAATCGTAGACAGACTCTTGCAGCAGAATTGATGTGACCTCAACGAGGGAGCGTTATGAATCAGTTAGGCTTTCCACTCCTCTCGCTCATTCTCTGGCTGCCGACAGTCGGAGCGCTGGTGCTCTTGTTCGTACCGCAGACGAATCCTGAGCTGGCCCGCCGGGTGTCGCTGACAACGATGGTGATCGGTTTTGTTCTCTCCCTGATCCTGCCACTGCGTTTCGAGACGAATCCCTTTCAGGTAGCAGTCGTTGGTGCGCCACCAGCAATGCAATTCGTCGAAGAACTCCCCTGGCTGCCGATCGTGGGTGCAACCTATAGCCTGGGCATTGATGGCATCAGCCTCTGGCTGGTGATGCTGACTACCTTTCTCGGCCCGATTGTGGTGCTCTCAACCTGGGATTCGGTACACAAAGATGTACGCAACTTCCAGATTCTACTCCTCATCTTACAGACAGCGATGATTGGGGTCTTTATCGCCCAAGACCTGCTGTTGTTTTACCTCTTCTGGGAATTTACGCTTATTCCGATGACATTTCTGATTGGTATTTGGGGGAGCCAAAACCGAATCTATGCGGCACGTAAATTTTTCCTCTACACGTTTTCCGGATCGGTGCTCATGCTCCTGGCCCTGATTGCGCTGCATATCCTGCACCGCGATGCGATAACTGCTTTTGAACCCGACTTTCGCGGAACGTTCAGCTTTGGCCGGTTTGTCAGTGATCTGCGGGCCGGACGGTTTACGCTCGACACCATAACCGAGCGCCTGCTGTTTGGTGCTTTCTTTCTAGCCTTTGCCGTGAAAGTTCCGCTCTGGCCGTTTCACACCTGGTTGCCCGATGCACACGTTGAGGCACCAACTGCCGGTTCAGTTGTTCTGGCCGGTGTTTTGCTCAAGCTGGGTGGGTATGGTCTTATTCGCTATAATCTTACCCTTTTTCCGGCAGCAGCACAATGGGCAGCACCGGCATTAGCGATTTTAGCGGTGATCGGCATCATATACGGCGCAGCCGTTGCCTTTGCCCAGTCAGACATGAAAAAGCTGGTGGCATACTCGTCGGTCAGCCATATGGGTTTTGTGGTACTGGGCATCTTTGCCCTTAACGCAGAAGGGATCAGCGGGGCAATCTTACAAATGGTCAACCACGGACTCAGTACCAGCGCGCTCTTCCTGATGGTAGGGGTACTGTACGAGCGACGCCACACCCGTGAACTGGCCGAGTTTGGCGGGTTGTGGAAGGTGATGCCGATCTATGCCGCATTCAGTTTACTGGTAGCCCTCTCCTCAGCCGGCTTACCGGGGCTTAATGGGTTCGTGGGTGAATTTACCATCATTACAGGCGCCTTCCGCTCGCCGATCTTAGGGTGGGTCTACGTTGTCTTTGCGGTCGGTGGGGTTGTGTTAGCAGCAGCGTATCTGCTCAAACTGTTCCGCTCTATTTTTATGGGTGAGGTTTCGCATCCGGCGAACGCTCATCTTCCCGATCTGAATCGACGTGAGTTAACCGCTTTTGCCTTATTGAGTATCCCAATTGTGGGGATTGGTATCTATCCGGCGCTGTTCTTTGCCGGGATGCAGTACAGCGTGACGGTGCTGGTTGCTGACTTGATGGCACAAGTAGCCGGGCGGTAATCATCAGTAAATCATTATGTTTTTTGCCCAGGCGAGGAGGAAGAACGAATGGACGCATTGACGATCCCGCCGGTGGATCTGGGATTGATAGCGCCCCTTTTGGTCGTAGTAACGTGGGCGACCGGCCTATTATTGGTTGACACATTCTTTATCCCGGTTGGGCGCAAGAAGCTCACCGGCTATTTGGCGATTGCCGGTCTGGTGGTGGCCGGTCTGGTCGGGCTACCACTCTGGGGGGTGAGCGGAAGCACGTTTGGCGGTATGGTACGTCTCGATCCCTTTGCCCTAACGCTCACTTGGGTCTTTTTGCTGATCGGTATCTTAAGCATCACAATGTCGCTCGACTATCTACCGCGCCAAGATATAGAGCAGGGCGAGTATTACCCACTTATTATGTTTGCGGTCAGCGGGATGATCCTGTTAGCGCAGGGCGCCGATCTAATCGTTCTCTTCCTGGGAATTGAGACACTCTCGATCACGCTCTACATTCTGACCGGTTTTGCCTATCCGCGCCTGACCTCAGAAGAAGCAGCGATGAAGTATCTGGTGTTGGGTGCGTTCGCGGCTGGCTTCTTCGTGTACGGTATTGCGTTGATCTTTGGTGCAACCGGCTCGACCCGGCTGAGTGAAATCGGTGCTTACGCCGCCGACCGTGATTTAGGTGACACGAACCTGACCCTCTTGCTGGGTGGGGCAGCGATGGTTTTGATCGCCTTCTCATTCAAGGCTGCGCTGGCGCCATTTCACATGTGGATACCCGATGTCTATCAGGGTTCGCCAACCCCGGTAGCGGCCTTCATGAGTGTGGGCACGAAAGGTGGAGCACTGGCAGCACTGGTTCGCCTGTTGTTCGAGGCATTACCGACATTAAACGCATACTGGTTGCCGGTACTGGCCGGTCTGACCGCATTGACTATGGTGGTCGGCAATCTGGGAGCCATTGCCCAAATGGATGTCAAGCGCATGTTGGCCTACTCCAGCATCGGCCATGCTGGTTATGTTATGCTGGGCGTCATGGTTGCCGGTGAACAGCGCGGTCCAGAAGCGTTCATTTTTTACATCCTGGTTTATGCCCTAAGCAATCTGGGTGCATTCGCGGTATTGATTGCGCTGGAGCATCAGGGTGAAGAGGCATGGCAACTCGACGATTTCGCCGGTCTGTATCAGCGTCAGCCGTTGCTGGCTGTAGCAATGGCGATCTTTATGTTCTCGCTGGCTGGAGTACCGCCGACTGCTGGATTTATGGCGAAGTTCTATGCACTGACCGCAGCCTGGGAGGGAGGATTACCCTGGCTAGCGCTGGTCGGTGTCCTAACGAGCGCAATTGCAGCTTTCTTCTACCTACGGGTTATCATTCGGATGTTCATGACCGAGCCAGAGGGAGAACCTGCGCCTGAACTTAATCGTGGTCTCACAATCGATATTGTCGTAGCAGCAGCAGGCACGATCATCATTGGCTTGATCCCGGCTCCGATCTTTGCGCTAGTCGAACGTTCAGCGGTCGCACTAGGGGGCTGATGCGATACTGAAGTGAAGGTTCGTGTACAACAAACAGGGGCAGGTTTTAGTAACCTGCCCCTATCATCTAGCGTGAGCATTACTCTTTGCCCAGCAAAAAATGAATTGTATCGATCAAAACCTTCTCCTCAACCGGTTCAGGAACAATCGCAATCGTCCAATCACTAGCGTAAGGAACCGATTGTAACTCGTTCATCGGCAACCCACTGACGATCACGATCGGAATATTCGCCGTCGTTTCATTCGCACGAAGCTGTTCAATAACCTGCTCTTCGGGCGAGGCTAATGCCGGCATCACCACGATAAACAACGCCGGCAGCGCTGCCGGCAGCGCATCGGGGGTACAAGTGGTCACGCGGAAGTCTTGTGCTGCTACTATCGCAGCGAGCCGATCGGCGGTCGTGCTATCGGTTGATACGATTGCAACCTCTCCCATTCTATCCTCCGCATCGCAGTGCGCATACGCTTTCATTGTAGCACACTGTTGAGGGAAGTGCTACTCTTCACCGCTCCCCGGCACAACCACATTAAACCCGGCATCGACGTAATGAATCTCGCCGGTAACGCCTGCCGCCAGCGGCGAACAGAGGTAGAGGGCAGCGTTGCCAACATCCTCAATCGTGACATGACGGCGGAGGGGGGCATATTCGGCAAATTGTTTGTGCAGGCTGCGGAAATTGGCGATACCGCTGGCAGCCAGAGTACGGATAGGGCCAGCGCTGATGGCATTGACTCGAATGCCACGCGGGCCAAGGCCAGCAGCCAGATAGCGGACGCTGGCCTCAAGCGCGGCTTTGGCGACACCCATCACATTGTAGCTGCCAATGACCTGACGAGAGCCATGGTAGGTTAACGTTAACACACTGGCGTTAGGAGCGAACATTGGTTCAGCCGCTTTCACCAGAGCGATCAGCGAGTAGGCACTGATTTCGAGGGCGATGCGGAATCCTTCACGGGTAGTGTTGAGAATGGTGCCGCTTAATTCCTCTTTGTTGGCGAAAGCAATGGCATGAACGAGAAAATCGATCTGACCAAAGGTTTCACGGGCACGCTCCATTAAAGCAGCGATCTCTTCATCGTGTGCGACATCACACGGCACGATGAGTGGTGAGTTCAGGCTTTCGGCAAGTGGTCGTACCCGTCGTTCGAGTGCCTCACCCAAGTAGGTGAAGCCGATAGTAGCGCCCTCGCGATGCAGGGCCTGCGCAATGCCCCACGCAATCGAGCGATCATTGGCTACACCAAGGATCAGGCCTTTCTTTCCTTCCATCAGGCCCATACTGTTTCCTCCATCAAGTTGTAAGCAAGCGTTGATGTGCTTCACTAGCGCGCTATCTTACCATACTTTGGCAGGCGATAGCGTGAGTAGAGCGCTGTATCTTTGTCCCACTGGCTTACCCGGTACGCCATTGGGAACAGGTTGCTGCTGAGTAGGATAAAAACGTTGAACCACACTTCACGGCTGGTCACTGCGTTTCACTCTTGAGGTAGGGTGGTCAGGAACATACTACACGGTGTTTCATCAGGTTCTACCTACTTACATTACTGTGTCGTCGAATGTTCGTGCTTATAGTCGGTGGTGTGTTGAGCGAGAGATAGCCT
>NZ_JPIM01000093.1 GCF_000735195.1 Chloroflexus sp. MS-G | reverse complement strand
TACGCCGCCCAATTTCAGCTTCGATCAAGTCGTCACCACCGAGCGAACTAAACAGCACCCGACGCAAGTTAGAGATCGTATCTCCCCCAACCTGGATCAGGTCGGTCAATAAATTAGTTGGCAACGGTGACCGGCGTCCACGAGCCTGCAACACAACCTGCGCCAGAATATTCGCGGTAATATCATCACCGGTTTCGTTATCAAGCACCTGGACGGTTTCACCCTCTTGGATGAGGCGAGCAATACCGTCAAGCGTGATGTAACGTTTCTGATTGGTATGGTAAAGTTTACGATTTGCGTATTTCTTAATCAGGTGCATAGGAATTGCCGCCTTGTACCGAATGCTGGTATGCGTAGTGTGCCCACTAACACAACTGGTACGAACACGAGATGCAAACAGTCTTAGCGGCAATTATAACACGCTGCGCCAAAATGCCGACAACGACGATTTACCATCCTTCACATTGCCAGGGACGAAAAGAACGCTGAATAGCCCGGATGGCGAATACGCACTGTTCGCTGTGGAGCGATGCACAGCGGTGAACACCATGTTCAGCGAAAGAAACATGATACGGGCGAAGGAAAAAACACGCCTTCGCCCTTTCCATTTACGGTACCGTGCGTCTTGCCATGGCAGGCAGAGTATTCCTACTCTCCGGCACTCTCTTCCTTGGCCTCACCCCGCGTGCGATTGCGCGTGGGAGTCTCTTGTGTCCGGCGCAGCTCTTCTACACGCAAGGCTAGCTGGGCGATCTTGGCGCTCAGCTCATCAATGTCGCGCTTGGAAGGAATATTGAGCCGATTGAGGAACTGCTCAAAGCTAGTCTCAAACTGGGCTGCCAGATTGTTCAGATTGGTCTGAACCTGATCCGACTGAGGCACAGCCGTCTTACGGAGGTTCTCCATAGCCTCCTCAAACAGCTTCTGGGCATCTTTTTGGGCCAGCTCGCCACGCTCAACCAGCCGATTCAGGAAGGCTTCCGCTTCTTCACGGCTGAGCGCAAAGGCGCCGATACCGGCCAGTATGAGCTTCCGAACGATCTCAAACACCTGGACACTCGGATTGACCGGTGGCTTCTCGTCGATTTGGCGAACATTGACTTCGATCTCTTCTACAGTTGTCATACTTGCCTCCTGCTTTATATGGATCACGTTCAGGTCATCTGTATCATAGCACAGTCTATGCGATTTCGGTAGACGTATAACGCGCTGCGTTACACGTCCAAGTATAACACGCTGCGTCATGAAAGTCAACGCTCCTATGTATATCAAATTGCTATGGGAATTATTGCAAGTGGCTGTACCGGGTAGCGTGCGTAGCCCCCTCATTTCATAATGAGGAAAGGGTACAATGAAGGAAACCCACCTCTACCAATGGAGATGGTCACGAGCAACGAGGAAACAGAGTCTGACCGTCGCTATTCGTTGGAATGGGAAGCGGCACGTCTCCTAAACATGATGCTCTGCCGACAGGTCAGGAAACGCTTCATTCCTCATCTTTGCATATCACCTCTGCCAGGTCGGTTGAAAATGTTGAAAACTGCTCACGAACCTGTTTACTACTTGACAGTCAGTTAAAGCCGGTACATCATGCATAACTGTGAGTATTATATTGTAATATGCTGTTATCACACAGGTTCGTCTTAGCCGTTTGCTTTCGGATGGAATGAAGCGCAGCAATCCGGGCATTATTACACGCTGCGTTGGCAAACACGGTCCGACGAGGAGGATCATTATCGAACCGCCGACCCGCTCAACAGCCGAAGAAAATCTGCGAGCCATTGTCAGTCATGACGCCGATGGTGCCATTATTGTTGACAACAGTGGCGTGGTGCGGTTCTTGAACAGTGCCGCTGAACGGCTGCTTGATCGACATGGCGCTGAACTTCATGGGCAAGTTTTTGGTTTTCCGCTGGTCGTTGGTGAACGAGCGGAGGTTGAAGTGTTGCGCCCAAACGGCGAATTTGCCGTTGCCGAAATGAGGGTCGTGTCGATTGTTTGGGAAGGGCAGGATGCGCTGCTTATCACTCTGCGCGATGTCACCTTCGAGCGTCAGGCCGAGACAGCCTTACGCGAGGCGGAAGAGTTTAGCATTACTATTCTCAATTCGTTGACGAATGAAATTGTTGTCCTTGATGAGCAGGGTAAGATCGTGGCAGTGAATGAGGCCTGGCTGCGGTTTGGGCGCGAGAACGGGATTACCGATCTGGCTGCGATCAGTGTAGGTGCTGATTACTTTGCAGCCTGTGCGGTAGACAAAACGTTAACCGGTGGCATAGATGTACTGCAAGGGTTGCGGGATGTATTAGCAGGGAATAAAGAAGAATTTTCCTGCGAGTATGAACTCCCTACCTCAGCCGGAACCCGCTGGTTCGCCCTACGTGCAGTGCCGTTACGTGGAAAACGGCGCGGTATTGTCATTTCTCACACAGACATTACCGAACAACGGCGAGCAGCGCAGCTCGCTGCCGAAGCCGAAATGCTACGCGAACAGGTACGACAGATGGAGCGCGAGCTGACCAATGTTGATGCGCTCTCGCGACCCGAAGACACAGCACGTTCGCGTTTGAGTTCACTACGCCAGCGGCTGCCCGAGGTCTTCGAGTATGCGTTGCATCGCTATGGATCATTGTTAGATGAAGCACTGCAAAGTCGGATTCATCGCACCCAGTTGCCGTCGCGTGCGTTACGTGAGTTGGGTGAATTTCTCGGCTCAGGATGGGCCACCCCACGCGATCTGATCGATATTCATTTGCAGGCTATCCGGCAGCGGAGCGCACAGAGTCCACCGAAAAAACTGCAAGCTTACGTTGAAGAGGGTCGTTTACTTTTGCTAGAATTAATGGGTCACTTAGCATCGTTTTATCGATCACTTGCAATTGGTGAATTAGCTTCTCGTCCTCCAGAACAATAGCAGAAGCTCACAAGCTGGCTGCTGGGATGAAGGGACTGTGAGTAAAATTGTTTTGCATCTCTACATCGCCGGTCATACACCACGCGCTGAACGAGCGATTAACACGCTGCGCCAGATGCTAGAACACGATCTGGCCGGCTATGAATGTGAACTGACAATTATTGATGTGTTGGCCGATCCACAGCAGGCAGAAGATCAAAAAATCCTGGCAACACCGACTCTGATAAAGAGTTCGCCTCCGCCATATCGACGAATTATTGGCGATCTATCGAGTGTTGCCGATCTCCTAAATGTACTGAATTTGCCACCAAAGACAGGTTCATCAATGATAAACAAGGAGTAATCAGGTGTGCGCTGATCACATCGAACGTCTGCCGACCGGAATTACCGGTTTTGATCATATTGCCAACGGTGGTTTGCCGAAAGGGCGTACCACTCTTGTTTCGGGCACCGCTGGCAGCGCCAAGACGGTTTTTGCTGCCCAGTTTCTGGCTGCCGGTATCAAGCGGGGTGAGCCGGGTGTGTTTGTAACCTTTGAAGAGACGCCAGAGGCACTGCGTCGCAATATGCTCGGCTTTGGCTGGGATATTGCCCGCTGGGAGGCAGAAGGGAAATGGGCGTTTGTCGATGTTTCGCCGCAACCTGAAGAGGAGATTGTTGAACTGGGTACTTACGATCTTGGTGCATTGCTGGCTCGGATCGAGCATGCGGTACGCAGCATCGGCGCCGTTCGCCTTTCGCTCGACTCGCTGGGTGCGATTTTTACCCGTCTGAACGATACACGGGTAGTGCGGAACGAGTTGCTACGGATCGTCAGTACCCTCCGTCGTCTGGGTGTGACGGCAGTGTTAACTGCCGAGCGAACACAAGAATACGGTGAAATTGCCCGCTACGGCGTGGAAGAATTCGTCTCTGACGACGTGGTAATTCTGCGTAACTTGCTCGAAGATGAAAAACGGCGGCGCACCGTTGAGATTCTCAAGTTCCGTGGTACATCGCACCAGAAAGGCAGCTTTCCCTTCACCGTCATTCCCGGCGAAGGTATTCATGTGATTCCGCTGTCGGCAATTGAACTGAAGCAACGCTCCTCAAATGTCCGTACCACTTCCGGGAATGCCGAGCTAGACCGAATGTGTGGCGGTGGTTTCTTCCGCGACTCTATTGTACTGGTGAGTGGCGCAACCGGTACCGGCAAGACCCTCATGGCAACCACCTTTATGGCAGCCGGTGTCCGTCAGAAAGAACGCTCACTCTTGTTTGCGTTTGAGGAGAGCCGTGATCAACTCTTCCGTAATGCCATCGGCTGGGGAATCGATTTTGAGCAGATGGAACGCGATGGTCTCTTGCGGGTCGTTTGTAATTACCCCGAAGTGACCAGTCTCGAAGACCAGTTGATCTTTATGAAAGCGGAAATCGAGCGCTTTCGCCCACAACGAGTGGCCGTCGATAGTCTATCGGCGCTTGAACGTGTTTCGACAGTGAAGGGATTCCGTGAGTTTGTGATTGGGCTGACATCTTTTATCAAGCATCAAGAGATGGCAGGCCTCTATACCTCAACGACCCCTACGCTGCTCGGCGGTTCATCTATCACCGAGGCCCATATTTCGACAATTACCGACTCGATTATTCTATTGCGTTATGTTGAGCTATTCGGGGAGATGCGTCGCGGATTAACGGTCTTGAAAATGCGTGGCTCGAGCCACGACAAAGATATTCGCGAGTTTACAATTGATAGTCGTGGAATGCACATCGGACGACCATTCCGCAATATCTCTGGTATTCTGTCGGGCCAGTTTACGCATATCGCACCGAGCGAAATTGAACGGTTAAGCGCAATGTTCCGCGACGAGGAAGGGACGGAAACAGCAGAAACGAACTAAACCGCCGTTCTGTAAGGTACGAGGAGGCTTTTCGTGCAGCACAACGATAGTGAAGTCGATCAACCATCACGTGCTGATGATCGTGCGTGGTCGAATCTGGATCAGCGGACGCTCGAAACGATTGTTGCTAACAGCGCGAATGCCCTGCTTGTGCTCGATCAGAACGGGTATGTTCTCTTCGCGAATCGGGCCGCCCAGCGATTGTTCGGTCGTCGGCCCGATCAGTTGGAGGGCAGCCCGTTTGGTTTTCCCCTGCAACCCGGTTTAACCGTTGATGCCGAGATTATCCGTCCCGATCAGTCAGTTGTGATTGTTGATCTGCGAGTCGAGCCAATAGAATGGCAGGGTTCATCGGCTCTCCTCGCAGTGCTGCACGATATTACCGAGCGTAAACAAACCGAACAGTTTCTTATCGAAACGCAACAGTTACTCCATTCAGCACTTGACGCATTGCCATCCGCCATTGCAATCCTGAATCGCTATGGGCAAGTTCTGGCAGCTAACATTGTCTGGCTGCAATTGGGACCTTTATTGGGTGTTGAAAGTGCTGACTGTGCAGTGGGGGCGTCATTTCTGGCTGCCTGCCACCTGGGTCAACCCCCGGCAGGGTTGCTTGCCGATACAATTGAACGGTTGTTGCAAGGGGCCGACGAACGTTTTGAAGGTGAATTTGCGGCCGTAGGAGATGGGCATCGGTGGCTAGCAGTGCGAGCAGTGCGGTTTGGGCCCAATGAACGGATACGGGTAGTGATCACGCTGGAAGATGTTTCCGCTCGTCATCGAGCCGAACAGATCGCGGTAGCACGCCGTCGTGTCCTGGAAATGATTGCCCGTCAGTACAATCTAAAGACAATTATGCGCGAGTTGCTCGTGTTGATCGGGCAGCAGATGGTCGATCTGACATACGGCGCCTTTACACTCCACTCGCATGGTTTATTTGTCAGCTGCAGCGCTGTACTCGAAACAGCCGACCTGCAACAATTTGATGCATGGGCACACGAGGTTCTTTCATTGGCGCCGTGCCGGTATCAACGCATCACCGAGCTAGCTTCTGATACACCATATTGGTGGTCTTCGGTTGAGCCGCTTGTCCGCAAGTACACCATCAAACGAGGTTGGATTATCGGGATACGCACGAACCGCGATGCGTCCGATGGGTGTCTACTGCTATGTCGGCAGCACGATACACCGTTAAGCGAAGATGAGCGACATCTGCTTGAGCAGGTCGAACAACTGGTAACCATCGCTGTTGAACAGCAGGTGACTCTGGAAAAGCTGGCGTATCAGGCTCATCATGATGCCCTCACCGGGTTGCCAAATCGCTTGTTGTTTGAAGATCGGTTGCAGCAGGCGATCGAACACGCTCGGCGTACAGATACGTTAGTGGCAGTGCTCTTCATCGATCTGGATCGTTTCAAACGGATCAATGATACGCTAGGCCATACGATAGGTGATCTCCTGTTAATTCAAGTGGCGCGCCGGTTTGAATTGTGCATTCGCGCAACCGACACCTTAGCCCGCCACGGTGGTGATGAGTTTTTACTGGTACTGCCTGATATTACTGCGCCACAGCAAGTAGCCGTCGTAGCGCAGCGTCTGCATGAATCGCTCATGCATCCTTTTTTCGTCAATGGGCACGAAATCTTTGTCAATGCCAGTATCGGCGCAAGTCTCTATCCTATTGATGGAAAGGATGTCGTTGCGTTGCAACGGGCCGCCGATATTGCGATGTATCGGGCGAAACAGACCCATAGTAGCTTTCAGTTTTTCGATGCAACGATTGCGGCCATCTCATCCGAGCGCTTACGGATCGAGACGCTCCTCCGGCGTGCCATTGAACGTAATGAATTGCTTCTCTTCTACCAGCCTCTGGTTGATCGAACCGGTACCCTGGTCGGTTTGGAAGCGTTGTTACGCTGGCAAAGTGCTGAGCTGGGAATGGTCTCGCCAGCGAAGTTTATCTCTGTCGCTGAAGAGACTGGACTGATCGTGCTTATCGGACAATGGGTATTGCACGAAATTGCCCGTCAGATCAAATACTGGTTGGAGGCAGGACTGCCCGTTGTACCGGTCGCCGCGAATATCTCGGCCATTCAATTTGCCCAAACCGATTTTGTTGAGCAGGTAGAGAATATTCTTAACAGGGTCAATCTGCCGTTGTCCTGGCTCGAACTGGAACTGACCGAGAGTATGCTCATGGGGCACATCGAGAATCTCCGTCAGCAGCTTAACCGACTCCGTCAGCTCGGCGTGACGCTAGCGGTTGATGATTTCGGTACCGGTTATTCGTCACTTGCCTACCTCCACCGGCTACCAATCAACATCCTCAAGATCGACCGGTCATTTGTTGCTTGCCTCGATCAGGCTGACTCAGAGGTTGAACGAAGTTTGATGGAAACCATTATTACGTTGGGGCACCGCCTCGGGATGCAGGTGGTTGCTGAAGGGGTCGAGACCGCTGAGCAATACCGGATACTGGAAGCAGCCGGTTGTGATACGTTCCAGGGGTATTATATCGCCCGTCCACTATCGGTTGCAGATGTGGTAGACTGGCTGAAAAAAGGGCGCAGCGGTGATGCGCCCTGCCAGTAACGTGTATGCTATCGGTTACGCTGCACCGCCGCTTTCAGCAAACGCCAGATCGCACGATGGCGCGGCATCACCTCAAAGACCTGCCCATTCTTCCCTTCACAGACAATGCGCAACGCCAGGGCTGCTGTCTCTTCGGCAGTCGTGCCAAAGATGCGGAGCACTCGTGGTAATTGTTTGATCGCTTCTCCGCCAGGACCAACTGTCTCAAAATGGTTGATCATATCGGTCGGTACCATACCAGGAGTGAGGACGTTGAAGCGTAAATAAGGGTGATCCTGGTAATCACGGGCAAAGGCTTCGGTGAGACGGACAATAGCGGCTTTAGAGGTGCTGTAGGCCGAGAGAAAACGCTGGGCACGTTTTGCCCCACCACCAGACAGATTGATGATCTGACCATTCCGCTGCCCGATCATGTAGGGTAATGCAGCACGACAACCGTAGTAGGTACCAAGTAGATTCACCCGGATCACCTGTTCCCAGGCCTCAGGTGGCACATCGAGGGCATAGCCAAACGGCCCAGAAATACCGGCATTATTGACCCACAGATCGATGCGACCCATCCGTTCGGCTGCCGCTGCCGCCAGAGCTTCGACTTCTGTACGATGGGAGACATCACAGCGGATACCGCTGACGTTTAATCCGGCAGCCTGCAAGGCCCGCTCAGCTTCGGCAAGGTTGCTGGTATTAACCGATGAGATAATGACCTGCGCACCGGCACGGGCTAGCGCTTCAGCAATAGCACGACCAATGCCACGGCTACCACCGGTAACGACAGCTTTCAGATGGCTTAAGTCGGTATGAGTACGAGCCATAACGTCCTCTCTCACATACAACAGGCGGTCGCAATTGGTTAACGGCGTTGGATGGTCAATCGGTCACCTTCCCGGATGGCACGGATCGGAACCCCGCGCAGCGCTGGCGGTAAGAGCAAATGGCGTCGATACGGCCCAAGTGACACGATGAGTTCGTCACCACTGACGCTGATACTGAGATCATCACGATTGACACCCGGTAAAAACAGACTCAGATACGGAGCGTTGGCCGAATTCACGGTGATAGGAGGTTGGAGTGGAGCTAGCGGTAGCATCAACTCACGCCCCAGCGTGACAAATGGTGCAATCGCCCCCGGTGTGGCCCTGAAAAAGAGAGGTACCTGGCGTAAGCCTGACCAGCGCGTAGCCACTGCCGCTACCACTGCGTTCTGCTCATGGCGTGCATCGGCCAGCGCAGAGTCTTCTTTACCGGTCGGTAACAACGGACCGACAATCAGCGCATCGAGATTCAGTCCGAAGAGGTGAAATGCCGGTACAGAGATGATTGCCTGCCGAAGACCGGCCTGATCGGGGCGAATGACCAGCCTTGCCCGAACCCATGTCGGATCGAGTACTGCATCGCGCAATTGCTCAAATTTCACTCGTGCATCCTGCATACGACCGATCTGCTCAAATGGCAGGAGATGAGCAGGTAGCGCAGCTCGTGCCAGCGAGTCGCTCGATTGACCAGGGCCACGGTCAAGCCCAAAGAGTTGACGCATCAGCCAACGGAATGTATCGGGGACGGCCAGCGCACGAAGCAACCCGTCGACCGAACCAGCATCAACACAGATCAGCGCATAACCGCGACGGGCACGTTGTGCCAGACGGTAGACGGCTAAAAACAGATCAATACCGGGAAGCAAAGGTAAATCTTCGCCACTGATCGGTGGTCCTGGCAAATTGAGCTGGGCTTGTAACTCGTTCCAGACACTGTTCAACTCACTCAAGATTTGAAATGTCCACAGATCAAGATGCCCGGTCAACGTCGTCGGCTGTGGTGCAAGCGGAACCCCAAGCAAGGTAACACAAGGGTGCGCCGGAGCGAGGCTAACCAGCAGCGTCGATTGCCCCTGATTTGACGCGGCCACAGCAGTAGCGGTCGCCGCGATAGCACTGGCTTCACCACTAAAAATAATGACGTGCGAATGTGCTGGCCACATAGGTTATTCCATCACACTTGCCGGAAATACCCTCCGATCACCGGATTGCGAGTAGAGAAAGCGCTGTTTCTACAAACAAACTCACTTCAGAGACACAAACCAAGGTCTTTGCCCTTGTGGCGTATTGCATATGATACTCCACCACTCCTGTCACGTGGTCACATTATACCCCTGTTGCGGAAGATGCTCGTTATCAGTTGCATAACCAGCGCAGATGTCGAAACCTACCGCATCTAGGTGCAGATCGCTGGTAGCAGCAATCGGCTATAATGATCGGTATCAAACGCCATCGTGCGTTTTATTGGGATCGTTCTACTCCGGGAGGCGATATGTCAGAGTCATTGATGCAACAACCACTCGGTGCCATCCTCGACGCTTTGGCCTCACGTGCGCCAACGCCGGGTGGTGGTAGTGTGGCAGCTCTTACCGGCGCCATGGCTGCTGGATTGGTCAGCATGGTTTGCGAACTGACCATCGGCAAACCACAGTTTGCCGAAATGGAAGATGAATTACGCACGATTCATGCCCAGGCTGAGCAATTGCGCAACGAGCTACAGCGCCTTGCCGATGAAGATATTGCTGTATTTAACCGGCTAGCTGCTGCCTATAAACTGCCACGTACCACTGAAGCCGATGCCGCAACCCGCAAGGCTGCCATCCAGCAGATTACCCGCCTCGCAGCGGAAGTCCCACTCCGCACTGCACAGGCTGCTGCTGCGTTGTTACCACTTTGTACAACACTGGCAAACAATTGTTCTCGCATGGTTGTCAGTGATGTAGGAGTCGCTGCCCTCCTGGTGCGGGCTACAGTGCAGAGCGCGGCACTGAACGTTGAAATCAATCTCGCTACACTGGAGGATCAACTCTTTGTCCGCGAAACTCGTGCGCAATTGCAGGATCTACTCATCGGGCTTGGTGATGAGGTTGATGGCATCGTCACCATTGTTCGGGGAAGGATGGTCGGATGAGCGCCCGTATTCTTGATGGTCGTGCAGTCGCACAAGCGCTCCGCACCGAACTAGCTCAGCAGATCGCTGAGTTGCGTGACCGGATTGATCGTCCACCTACAATTGCGGTCATTCAGGTCGGTGATGATGCGGCAGCTACGCGCTATGTGCGCAGTATTGATCGGTTATGTCAATCGCTTGGTGCTGCCTGTCGCGCAATCGCGTTACCAACCGTAACAACCCAAACTGACCTTGAAGCAACGGTAGCCGACCTGAGTGCTGATGATCGCATCGATGGTATCTTACTGCAACTACCGCTCCCCCAAGGGTTATCGCTCGATGGGGTGTTAAGCCGACTTGCCCCTGAAAAAGACCTCGACGGTATTCATCCGATCAACGCCGGTCTCCTTGCGCAGGGACGTGCCGCGTTGATACCGAATACTCCCGCCGGTGGCATGGAGTTACTCCGGCGTTTTGAGATCGAGGTGCGTGGGAAACGGGCAGCCGTCGTGGGACGCTCGGCAATTGTCGGGCGGCCAATGGCCTTGCTCTTGTTGCAAGCCGATGCGACGGTGACCATTTGTCATTCACGTACACCCGATCTTGGCGCAGTCTTACGTGAGTGTGACATCATTGCTGCTGCGGCCGGACGGCCCGGTTTAATCACTGCCGACATGATCAAGCCTGGTGCTACCGTCATCGACTTTGGTACGAATGTCCTCGCCGATGGCAGCATGGTTGGCGATGTTGATTTTGCCGCTGCGGTTGAGGTTGCTGGCGCAATTACGCCAGTTCCCGGCGGTACCGGTCCGGTTACGAATGTCATGCTAATGCGGAATTTGATCACGGCAACGCGAACCCGTCTAGGCATTTGAACAGGTACATTCCTGCAAGACAAGCGGATTGTCCACGCTCTGAACCGGCGCTCGACCTGGCGTAACCAGCAATATGGTGTAGCAAGCGAAGGAAACTACCAGTATGAAAATTCTGGTGCTTGGGAATGACGGACGCGCCCATGCGTTAGTTTGGAAACTCTTCGCCAATCCAACCGCTGACGTTCTGGTAGCACCGGGTAACGGTGGCGCCTGTCAGATCGCACCGCAGGTTGACCTGGATCCGCTCCAACCGGCTCAGATTGCACAGTGGGCTTTTTACGAACAGATCGATCTCATCGTGCCTGCTGCAAGCGAACCGCTCTGGGCCGGACTGGTTGATGAGGTTATTAGTATGCACATCGGGGTGTGCGGTGCATCAAAACGTAGCAGCCAGCTTGAGTGGAGTCGTTGTTTCACGAAAGACCTTCTGTTACGCTATCAGTTACCGACCCCCCACGGACGTTGTTTCACCAGTCTACCGATGGCCGAGAAATACCTGGCCGCGCAGCCATTGCCGGTTGTGCTGCGCGGTGATCATCCCGCCTCCGGCGAAGGGGTCTACCACGACCGTTATACAGCACTCAAAGCATTGCAGGCGCTGTTCACTTCGCAACCGGTGGAAGACAGTAGCCCTGGCGTCGTCATCGAAGAATTTGTTGAGGGGCCGCTGGTAAGCTTTTCAGCCATCACCGACGGCAGTCATCTGGTATCGCTACTTCCAGCCCGCATCTATGAAGGTCTGGGACCACAGCCGGACAGTCCACCGGCGCCGGGGATGGGCGCCATTACCGGTAACTCGACATACGCACAGCGCCTGACAGCCTACCTCGAGCGGCACGTGATGCAACCATTAGTTGCGGCCATCGCCCGCGAGCAGTTGCCTTACTGGGGCATCATCGGTGTTGATTGCATCATCGGCACCCAAGGCCCGCGGATTATCGGTTTGCGTTGCAGTCTCCGCGATATGGAAGCACAGGCTGTTTTACCACGAATGATCGATGATCTGGTACCCTACTTTGAAGCGGCGATTGCCCGTAATCTGCACCGATTACCACCGATTCGCTGGCGCGATGAAGCTAGTGTAGCCTTAGCCCTGGTAACCCAGGGCTATCCTCATCATTATCCGCTCAATGCGACGGTAGAAGGCCTAACCGATGTAGACGAAGGTATCCTCGTTTTCCATGATCAAACCGATTCACCATTGATCTTGCGCTACGATCCAGCCCGTCGTGAACGCTTATTAGGCGGCGGGAGCGGAGGCATGTACCTGACCGGCGGTCACGTTGTGACGGTTGTAGCATTGGGGGCAACATTAGCCGGTGCACGCGGCCGTGCACTGATTAACGCTGAACGTATTCGCTTTCCGGGTCGTACCTATCGCGAGGATGTCGGCGCCAGTGAACGGTAATTGACAGTCGAGAGAGGTACCCTCCTGTAACTAACGGAGGCTGACAGTTGAACATCTTCATAGCTACCACAGACGAGGAAATTGCTGCCTGCTATCCGGTCATGCGTGAGTTGCGACCGCATCTCACTGCAACAGCATTTGTACCATGCATTCGCCAGTTGATGGCGGTAGGTTATCAATTGGTGGCACTTGTTGATCACGATGAGATTGTCGCCGTCGCCGGTTTTCGGATTGGTGAAAATCTGGCCTGGGGACGATTCCTCTACGTTGACGATTTAGTGACTCGTGCTGAACGACGTTCCAACGGTTATGGTGCTATTCTGCTGAACTGGTTGAAAGATTTCGCAGCCAAAGCTCATTGTCACCAATTGCATCTCGATTCTGGCACCTGGCGCAAAGATGCTCATCGCTTTTATGAACGCGAAGGGATGCAATTGAGTAGTTTTCATTTTACGTGCGATATACACCCCTGACGTTAATAGAGAAATTTGAGAGGGAGACCGTATCTTCCCATTCCGACAGTGATCTGCGACCAACCCCTATTGCCGCGTCGATCACGCTCATCACCGCAGCGGTAGGGGCGACGACCAAGATTGCGCCGACGCCGCTTGGTGGCCGCGCCGATCACGTTCATCACCGCAGCGGTAGGGGCGGGTTTAGAACCCGCCCTCTGCAACGCCGTATCCCGCAACAACTGTCTGTTACTGCAAGGACCGTCATCCCGTCTACACGGCGCGCAATGCCTGGCGCAGATCGGCGATCAGATCATCGGGATGTTCAACCCCTACCGAAAGACGGATCATTGCCGGCCCAATCCCAAACTCAAGCCGTTCTTCAGGATCGACATCGGCGTGCGTCATGGTTGCCGGATGCTCGGCTAACGACTCGGTACCACCCAGACTCACAGCCAGATGGATCAATTGCAGATGATTGAGAAAGCGGAACGCTTCCGCCTCGCCACCGTGGAGATCGAACGAGATCATCGCCCCCGGTCCCAAACATTGCCGCCGATAGATGTGGTACTGCGGATTATCACTCTCCAGATGACCAAGATAATAGACCCGCGCAACTTTAGGGTGCTCTGCCAGAAAATCGGCAACCCGCCGGGCGCTGGCCTGTTGTGCTTCCATCCGTACCTTGAGCGTCTCCAGGGAACGCAAGAGCAGCCAACCGGTATGTGCGCCCGCCATAGTCCCCATAATCGTGCGCATCCCCTTCACCTGAGATATTAGCTCACGACTCCCTAAACAGACACCGGCAATCACATCGCTATGCCCACCGATATACTTTGTCGCCGAATAGAGCACCAGATCGGCGCCATGGGCCAGCGGATGTTGCCAGAGTGGCCCCAGAAAGGTATTATCAACAGCCACCAGTACTCGACGTGGCATGCGCTTTGCCAGCGCAGCAAAGCCTGCAATGTCTACCAGTGCATTCGTTGGATTAGCCGGTGTCTCCAAATAGATCATTCCAACCGCTTCAAACAAACCGGCACGTCGTAGTTGTACCTCAACCTGTTCTGGTGAAACCCCTGTCACAAATCCATAGCGGCGGATACCGAAGGCCGGTAAAATGTGCTTCAGGAGATAATCGGTGCCACCATAAACCGGCTCGCTATGCACAATCACATCACCCGGACGCAAAAAAGTTAGGAGAGTTGTTGTGATAGCAGCCATCCCACTGGCAAAGACTGCCGCTGCTTCTGCCTGATCCCACAATGTCAGACGATCTTCCAGAATCTCAAGATCGGGATTGTTAAGCCGACTGTAGATCAAACCGATCTCTTCCCCTTCACGCGGACGACGCAGACCATACGCCAGTTCAAAGAAAGCCTTCCCGTCTTCCGCAGTTTGAAACACAAAGGTCGAGGTTTGAAAGATCGGGCACTTGATCGCACCTTCCGAAAGCGCCGGCACATAGCCGTAGCTCATCATCAAACTTTCGGGATGCAGCCGATGATCGTCAATCATCGTTTGTTTGCTCTGCTTCGTCATACTTCGCCTCCTTGCGTGTTGAGCAGCGTCGCTCACTCAGGTAAAGAGAAGAGAGACACTATGAATAATGAGACCGACTAACCCACCCACAATGGTACCATTAATACGGATAAATTGCAGATCGCGACCGAACTGCAACTCGATTTTGCGCGTCGTCATCTGCGTATCCCAACTATTGACAACCTGGGTCACAAACTCGCCAATGACGTGCCGGTAGCGACTGACCAACGCTACAACCACCGCTGTCATCCAGTTTTCTATCTTTTCGTACCATTCGTTGTTATCTTCGATCACGTCGGCAAAACGCTCAACTGCAACGACGATTGAACGGCGCAGTGATGACGATGAAGTAACACTTTGTTCCAAGAGGGTGAGCTTCAGATCGCGCCAGCTCATTCGCACCAATTCCTGTGCCACCGGATGGTTTATCAATTCGTGTTTCAATCCGTCGATCTGCTGCTGCATCTGCGGATCAAACTGTAAATCGACGATCCAACGGTCAATGAGACCAGCAAACTGATGGTAAACTGGATGGTCAGGATTACCGCGTAACTCGTCTAATAACCGCTGAACTCCTTCCAATAACCGCTCGTAGATTCGCCGATCGACAATCCGTGGTACCCATGGTGGCAATTCGCGGGCGATTCGTCGTCGAATTTCGTTCTCGTTTGTGGCGATGACCTCGGCCAGCAGATTGATCAACTGCACCAGAGCATCACGCTGCCGATCACCGGCCAGCAATATCCCAAGGAATCGTCCTACCAGCGGCGCTGCCCGTATTGTCTCCAAACGCTGATTGAGACCGCGGCTCAACGCCCGACTCACCTCATCGTCATCGATCACGTTCAAGATGCCGCGAATGATCTCCGTCACCGCATCGGCGATCTGATTCGCCCGTTCAGGGCTGCGGAGCCACTTTGCTAGGCGCTTGACCAGATTCTGGCTCCGTATCCGCGTGGTGATCTGATCAGGATCGAGAAAATTATGTTCAATGAAACGACCAAAACCGACGGCGATCTGCGATTTTCGGTTTGGAATAATCGCAGTATGTGGAATCGGTATACCAAGCGGATGACGAAAGAGGGCCGTAACCGCAAACCAATCTGCAAACGCACCCACCATTGCCGCTTCGGCAAAGGCCCGCACAAACGGTACCCACGGCGCGACATCGCGAAAGATACTCGCTAAGACAAAGAGCACGCCTGCTGCGACCAGTAAACCGGTCGCAAGGCGTTGCATGCGCCGTAAATTGATGATACGTTGTTGTTCGTCTTCCACGTTGATTCTGCTCCTCTCAGAGTAGGATATAATCTCCGTATGATGACCAATACTACCAATTTTACCGAAACTATCATCTTTACCATCGCAATCCTGGCCCTAAGCCTCGTCCTCGATTGGCTGTTACGTCCGTGGGTTCGGCGCCGAGCTAACGCCCGGAATGCTATCGTCGGCGAAGCTATTGCTATTGCCAGTAGTGGTCAATTTACCTTCTGGGCAATCGTACTCTGCATCTACCAGTTCGGTGGTACACTGTTCAGCCCTGATCTGCTCACCGCCTGGCAACCTACCCTTACCATAGCTGGTAATCTCGCGATAGCTATCTTCATTGTGCGGCTACTGACCAATCTTGTCGATAGCTATTTTCGCCATCGACAGATCGGAAACGTCTCGTTGATCCAGAATCTCTTGCGCGGCTTGAGCGCACTGGCTATTGGGGGAACACTGCTAATCAGCTATGGATTCCCCATCAGTCCGGTGTTAACCGTGATCGCCGGTTCGAGTCTCGGCCTGACGCTCGCCCTCCGTGAACCACTGGCCAACTTTTTTGCCGGTGTCCAGATCATCGTATCAAACCGCGTTCGCCCCGGCGACTACATCCGACTGGCGTCGGGAGAAGAGGGCTTTGTAACTGATATTCGCTGGTCTGACACCTATCTTCGGCAGTTGGCGAATAACATCATCATCATCCCCAACGCCCAGATGATCTCACAGATTGTAACCAACTTCAGTCGTCCTGAACCTGAACTCGCAGTCCTGGTTGACAGTATGGTTGGCCCCGATGCCGATCTACATCGTATTGAAACCATTGTGCTGGATGTTGCCCGTGAAGTTCTGGCAGCAACGACCGGTGCTATAAACACATTTGAGCCGCTGATTCGCTTCAACGGTATTGATGCGTCCGGCATCCGCTTTACCGTTGTCTTACGTGCTCAATCGTTCACCGATCAGTTCCTGTTGCGCCATGAAATGATCAAGCGGCTGCACACACGCTTCCAGGCCGAAGGAATTGCTCCGCCAACCCAACGTGTACGGTTGGATGAGGGGGTAAAGTTGTTATCGGGGAATAGTTAACGTTCCCTGCAAAAGGCCTTCACCACAGAGCATGTGCAGAGAATTCAGCGAATTTTGTCTATTCTTGCAGTGGTGAGTTTTGCACGGATGAAACCTGATAATAGATGTACGGACGCAGCGGCGCTGCGCCCCAACTGATCTTCTTCTGCAACAGGGTATTCCAGATCGGCTCTTAACCTACTGCTTGACCATCAACACCTCCGGCGCTACAAATGATTGATGGGTGTCAGGTGAATCGGCAACCGGTAGGCGACGCATCAGGACCAGTAGCGCAATGATGATCAACCACAGCGGCCAGCCGGTAAGACCAAGAGCAGTCGCCCAGATGGTATCAACCGTTGAACTGGCACGGGCAAAGAGCACGATCACACCTCCAAAGGCGTTCAAACTGCCATGACCGATCACTGCCGGCCAGACACTCCCTGTCGCCAATCGCGTCCAGCCGAGCAAGATGCCAAACAATACGCAAAATACCGTCATCATAATGACACCCAATCCCGGATTTGTCGGGTAGTTGTATCCCAGCAAAATGATCGGTGCGTGCCATAGCCCCCAGATCACGCCACTGATGATCAGTGCCGGCCATTGACCAAGCGGTAGCAGGTTAGGTAACAGATACCCACGCCAGCCCCATTCTTCCCCGAAGACGGGAATAGCATTCAAGAGTGGACCGATGATCAGGGCAATCAGAAGTTGGCTGACCAAAATCGTCCATAACGATCCGTTGTCCAGGGTATCGATACCTGCTGCCTTCAACACTTCCCGCAAGCGCGACAACGACAGATCGAGATCGTACACGCCTAGCAGCGCACTGACAAACGGTGAGACGAGCATGACCAGTGCCGGTACTGTCCATGCAAATAGCCAGTACCATCCCCAACGACGACCTCTACCGATCACTAG